>VBDL01000326.1 GCA_005884255.1 Betaproteobacteria bacterium
CACCGCATAGGCGCGCACCTCATGCACGCCGGGGAGCTTCCACAGCACCTCGGCGACGAGGCGGCGGTAGGCCTGCATGTCGGGCACGCGCACCTTGATGAGGTAGTCGAAGCTGCCGCTGAGCTGGTGGCATTCGACGACCTCGTCGCAGGCGTTCACCGCAGCCTTCAGCGCCAGCGCGATGCCGGGCGCCGAGCCGCTCATGCGGATCTCGGCGAACACCAGCAGCCCGCTGCCGAGTTTGGCCGGGTTGAGCACCGCCTCGTAGCCGAGGATCACGTCGTCGCGCTTGAGCCGCGCGAGGCGCTCATGCACCGTCGCCGGCGCGAGACCCACCGCATCGGCCAGGCGCGCGATGCTCAGGCGCCCGTCGTCCTGCAGCAGGCGCAGCAGCTGCACATCGGTCGCGTCAAGGGCCTCGCCCGGACGCCCCGTCCCGGCGCCGGGCCGCTCCCAAGCCGGGACGGACCCCCTCGGGGGGTGGTCACGGTACTCCGTGACCGGGGGCGAACACTCAGACAGCGCAAGCATGGCCGTGCTTCAGCTGTTGCGTCACCGTGTGGGTGCGCAGCTCGCGCACGCCGGGCAGCGAGCGCACGAGCGCGGCCACGCCGTCGCGCTGCGCATGCGTGTCGGCCACGCGCAGCTTGAGCAGGTAGTCGAAGCTGCCCGCGATCAGATGGCACTCGATGATCTCGGGCCGCTGCTGCACGGCGCTGGTGAAGCGCCGCATCGCGTCGGCCGCCACGCGGTCGAGCTGCACCTCGACGAAGGCCGCCAGCCCGAGCCCGAGCTTCAGCGGGTTCAGCCGCGCGCGGTACCCGAGGATGTAGCCCTCGCGCTTGAGCCGCTTCACACGCCCCGCCACCGCGGTGGGCGACAAGTGCACGCGCTCGGCGAGCTGCAAGTTGGAGATGCGCCCCTCTTCCTGCAGCACACGCAGGATGCGAGCGTCGATCTTGTCGGTGGGTACGGTCGGTGTCATGCGCTTGAAAAAGCAGCCGGCGTGCCAACCAAGGCCTCATGCGCGACCCGCCGGGGACGGGATTCGGGGAAACACCGACGCGCCGGCCCTCCTCGGCGCATTGGCGCGGCGCAGCATGTGTGGATCGCCGCACAACGCGGCCCGTCGCATGTATCGAATGCCGCGCATTGACTGCGCCGCGACTCGTGGCCCAATATCGCCCGTTCGCCCGCTATCGCCAGGTCCAAAGTTTTGAGTTCGAAGCGCTTCTTCTTGCGCCGCGCCGTGCCCCTGATGAGTGCCGTCGCGCTGCTGGCCGTGGTGTCGCTGGCGGCGGCGCTGGCCTACGCCTTGAGCGAGCGGCGCGCCTTCGAGCGCCTCGACGATGCGGCCGCGCATCAGCTCGAGCTGTATGCGGCGGTGCTCGACATCGAGCTCGCCAAGCAGGCCGACCTGCCCGGCTTGATCGACGCCGATGGCGAGATCGACGCCTTGCTGGAGGAACCCACCGACGCCGTGCGCCGGGGCGCCGTGAACCGGCGGCTGCTCGCGAGCGTGACCGATGCGCGCGGGCGCATCGTCGCCAGCAGCGACTGGTACCGCCCCGAGACGCGCATCGACCGCCTAATGCCCAATGAACCCTGCATGGGCGAAGCCTTGGCGGGCCAGGAAGCGCGCCGCTTCGCCCCCGACGTGGCCACAGGCGCACCCGAGGTCTGCTATGCACGGCCGTTGCTGCGCGGCGGAACGACGCAAGGCGCGGTGCTTGTGCGCGTGAGCCTGGAGCCGATCGAGGCCACCTGGGTCGACGCGGCCTTTCGTGCCGAGAGCGAGAAGCCGCTGGTGGTCGATGCACAGGGTGTGGTCGTGATGTCGTCGGTGCCGGCGTGGAAGCGCCTGTCGCTGCCCATGCTCACGCTGCCCGAGCGAGCGTTGCCGCATGGCGCCGAGCTGGTGCGCATGCGCCCCGCGGCGGCCGATGTGCATGGCCCGCAGGTGCTGCACGAGCGGCCGATCGCGAGCCTCGGCTGGCGGCTGCTGATCCTCTCCAGCGCCAGCCCGGTGGCGCGCGACGCGCGTGCTGCCGCCTGGGGCGGCGCCGCCATCGCCGGTTGTCTCGGCCTGCTCGCCGTGGTGTGGTGGCAGCGCCGCCGCGTGGTGGCGCAAAAGCTGGCCGCGCGCGAAGCGCTGCAGCGCGCCAACGACGAGCTCGAGGCCAAGGTGCGGCAGCGCACCGACGAGCTGATGCAAGCCGGCAAGCTGGCGCTGCTCGGGCAGCTCTCCGCCGGCATCTCGCACGAGCTGGGTCAGCCGCTGACCGCGCTGCGTGCGCTGGCGGAGAACGGCCGCGTGCTGCTCGAGCGCGGCCGGCCGCAGCAGGCCGGCGAGAACTTCGCCACCATCACCGGGCTGGCCGAGCGCATGGGGCGCATCACCTCGCAGCTGAAGTCTTTCGCGCGCAAGGCGCCGGCCGACGAGCGCTGCCTGCCGCTTCAGCAGGCGATCGCCAATGTGCAGCAGCTGCTGGCCGCGCGCCTGCGCGACGAGCACGTGATGCTGCGCGTGGACGTGCCGCCCACGCTGCAGGTGCGCTGTGACGGTTATCGCCTCGAGCAGGTGCTGGTCAACCTGATGGCCAATGCGATCGATGCGATGGCCGGTTGCGAACGCAAGGAGTTGACCATCAGCGCCAGCCCGGAGGCGGCGCGCGTGGTGGTGCGCGTGGCCGACAGCGGCCCGGGCATTGCACCGGGCCTCGGCGAGCGCCTGTTCGAGCCCTTCTTCACCACCAAGCCGCCCGGCGAGGGCCTGGGCCTCGGGCTCGTGATCTCGTCGCACATCGTGCGCGACTTCGGCGGCGTGCTGCGCGCCGTGAGCGCGCCGGCAGGCGCCGTGTTCGAGTTCGATGTCGCCCAGGCGCCCACCCCTTTGCAAGGAGAACCATGCTCGACGGACACCACGTCGCCCTGATCGACGACGACCCCGCGGTGCGCGCCAGCCTCACGCAGACGCTGGAGCTCGCCGGCTTCGCGGTGTCGGCCTTCGAATCGGCAGAGCAGGCGCTGGCCGCGCTCGCCGCCGGCCTGTTCGGCGTGGTGGTCACCGACATGCGCCTGCCGCGCATGGATGGCCTCACCCTGCTGCAGCGGCTGCGCCAGCGCGATGCCGGCGTGCCGGTGATCCTCATCACCGCGCATGGCGACGTGGGGCTGGCGGTGCAGGCGATGCGAGCCGGCGCTTACGATTTCCTCGAGAAGCCGTTTGCGCCGGAGCGCCTGGTCGAGGTGACGACGCGTGCGATGGAGAAGTTCGCGCTGAGCGCCGAGGTGCAGTCGCTGCGCCAGCAACTGGCCGCGCAGCGCGGCATCGAGGCGCAGCTGCTCGGCCGCTCGCCGGCGATGCAGACGCTGCAGCGCCAGGTGCAGCAGCTCGCCGCCACCTCGGCCGACGTGATGATCATCGGCGAGACGGGCACCGGCAAGGAGCTCGTGGCGCGCTGCCTGCACGAGCACAGCGCGCGGCGCGAGCGGCACTTCGTCGCGATCAATTGCGGCGGGCTGCCGGAATCGCTGCTGGAGAGCGAGCTGTTCGGCCACGAGATGGGCGCCTTCACCACCGCCGCGCGCCGGCGCATCGGCAAGATCGAGCATGCCGACGGCGGCACGCTGCTGCTCGACGAGATCGAGAGCATGCCGCTCACGTTCCAGGTGAAGCTGCTGCGCGTGCTGCAGGAGCGCAAGCTCGAGCGCCTCGGCTCCAACGAAGAGATCCGCGTCGACGTGCGCGTGATCGCGGCCACCAAGGCCGACCTGCAGGCGATGAGCGCGCAGCAGACCTTCCGCAGCGACCTGTACTACCGGCTCAATGTCGCGGTGCTCAAGCTGCCGCCGCTGCGCGAGCGCCGCGAGGACATTCCGCTGCTGTTCGAGCATTTCATGCTGCAGGCCGCCGCGCGCCATGGGCGCGAGCCAAGCGCGGCCAGCGCCACGCTGTCGCAGCAGCTGATGAGCCACGACTGGCCGGGCAATGTGCGTGAGCTGCGCAATGCGGCCGAGCGCTTCGTGCTCGGCTTGAGCGCAGACAGCCTGATCGCGCCGGCGGCCGCAGCGCCGCTGACCTTGCCGCAGCAGATGGATCAGGTCGAGAAGGCGCTGATCGAGCAGGCGCTCAAGGCGCACCGCGGCCGCATGAGCGCGGCCTGCGAGGCGCTGGGCATCGCGCGCAAGACGCTGTACGACAAGCTGGCGCGCTACGGCATCGATGTCGATGCCTATCGGTAGGCGGCCGGATCCGGAGAGTCCGTTGGCTGCTCGATCACCCGCCGCATCGCCGGATGCATCGGCAGCCCGAGGTTGACGCCGTTGGGCGGGATCGGCGACTCGAACCACTGCCGGTACAGGCGGTGGATCTCGCCGCTCTTGAACAAGGCCTTGATCGCCTGGTCGGCCAGCTGCTTGAACTGCGGGTCACCCTTGCCCAGCATGATGCCGTAGGGCTCGACCGACAGCGCCTCGTCGGAGACGACGAAGTCCTCGGGGTGGCGCGCCACCGCGATGGTGCCGCGCAGCAGCACGTCGTCCATCGCATAGGCTGCGGCACGATCGGTCTCCACCAGGCGGAAGGCGTCGGTGTCCTCGCGCACGGCGACGATGCTCATTTCCAGCCCGCGCTCGGTGTGCAGTTTCTGCAGATGCGCGAGGCTCGTGGTGCCGACGGTGGAGGTCACGGTCTTGCCGCGCAGATCTTCCAGGCGCATCACCGGCGCACTCTTCCTCGACACCAGTCGGCTCGCCGCGACGAAGGTGGTCACGGTGAACGCCACCTGGCGCTGGCGCTCGGCGGTGTTGGTCGTCACGCCGCATTCGAGGTCGATGGTGCCGTTGGTGACCAGCGGAATGCGCGTCGCCGAGCTGACCGGCACCAGGCGGCGTTCCAGGTCGGCGAGGCCAAGCCGCTGGCGCACCGCGTCGACGATGCGGTCGCAGATCGCCATCGAATAGCCGACCGGCCGTTGCGCCGAGTCGAGGTAGGAGAACGGCACCGAGCTCTCGCGGTAGCCGATGGAAATCATCCCGGCCTCGCGGATCTTGCGCAGCGTGGGCGACTCCTGCGCCGGCGTTGCACTGACACCGGCAACGCACAACAACGCGACGAGCAGTCTGAGCATCATCGCGCGGTGGGGCGCTTCAGCCGGCGCTGATCGCGATGACCCGCAGCACCAGCATGAACAGCGAGCGGCGCGAGGTCTTCATATCAAGCGGCCACCGC
>VBDL01000327.1 GCA_005884255.1 Betaproteobacteria bacterium
ACAAGGATGGCCTCGCCTGGGCGCAGGCCACGCCGAAGGCCAAGGATGGCCCGTTCCAGTTCATGCGCGTGGGCTTCCGCGGCAAGGAGCTCGCCGCGGTGGAGATCGTCGACAGCTTCGGTCAACGATCGGTGCTGCAGTTCAGCAACGTCGCGAGCAACGTGCAACTGCCCACCGAGCGCTTCCGCTTCACGCCCCCGGCGGGTGCGGAAGTCCTCGAACAGTAGGGTGGGCTTCAGCCCACCATTCAGTGCACCGCGGGCGTGTCGACCAACCCCATGTCCGCACCCTTCATCATCGCCTCGATGTCCATCAGGATCAGCATGCGCTCCTGATCGTCGGACTTCACGGTCCCCAGGCCCGTGATGCAGGACGAGTCGACCGCGCCATTGAACGCCGGCGCCGCCTTGATCTGCTCCGGCTGCATCTCCAGCACGTCGCTCACCGAGTCGACGACGATGCCGACCGTGCGCTGCGCGACGTTGAGGATGATGACCACCGTGAAGTCGTTGTACTGCACGTCGGCCAGGTTGAACTTCATGCGCATGTCGACGATCGGCACGATCACGCCGCGCAGGTTGGTCACGCCCTTGATGAAGGAGGGCGCGTTGGCGATGCGCGTCGGCGGCTCGTAGCCGCGGATCTCCTGCACCTTCAGGATGTCGATGCCGTATTCCTCGGCGCCCAGCTTGAACGACAGGTATTCGCGGGGCGTGCCGTGCAGCGCGGCCTGGACGGCGGCGGACTCGACGGCGGTGATGGCGCTCATGCAGGGGCTCCTTCGACGGGGTGCCGACAGTGTGTCGCGCACGCCCCGGTCGCAAAGCCTCGAGAAACGGCGGCGCGGGCGGTCAATTCGAACCTTCGGGGACAATTCCACGCATGGCAGACACCGGCAGCCTCTTCGATACCGACGACACCGGCGCCCCGCTGGCCGAGCGGCTGCGCCCGCGCACGCTGGCCGAGGTGATCGGCCAGCAGCACCTGCTGGGGCCGGGCAAGCCGCTGGCCACCGCGTTCGCGTCCGGCCGCCTGCATTCGATGATCCTGTGGGGCCCGCCGGGCGTGGGCAAGACCACGCTGGCGCGGCTGATGGCCGATGCCTTCGACGCGCAGTTCATCGCCATTTCGGCGGTGCTCGGCGGCGTGAAGGACATTCGCGAGGCGGTCGAGCGCGCGCAGGCCGCCCGCGGGCAGGGCCGGCGTACGGTGGTCTTCGTCGACGAGGTGCATCGCTTCAACAAGGCACAGCAGGACGCCTTCCTGCCGCACGTGGAGAGCGGCCTCTTTACCTTCATCGGCGCCACCACCGAGAACCCCTCGTTCGAGGTCAACTCGGCGCTGCTGTCGCGCGCCACCGTGCATGTTCTCAAGAGCCTCGCCGACGAGGACCTGGCCGAGCTGCTGCAGCGGGCGCGCGATCTGCTCGACGCCCCGCCGTTGAGCGATGCGGCGCGCCAGCGCCTCATCGCCTACGCCGATGGCGATGCGCGGCGCCTGCTCAATGCCTACGAAAGCCTGGTGCTGGTCGGGGGCGACCAGATGGAGCTCGACGAGCCGCTGCTGGAAAGGGCGCTCGGAGAGCAACTGCGCCGCTACGACAAGGGCGGCGAGCAGTTCTACGACACCATCTCGGCGCTGCACAAATCCGTGCGCGGCAGCGACCCCGACGCCGCGCTGTACTGGTTCGTGCGCATGCTCGACGGCGGCGTCGACCCGCGCTACATCGCGCGGCGCCTGGTGCGCATGGCCAGCGAGGACATCGGGCTGGCCGACCCGCGCGCGCTGCGCATCACGCTCGATGCCGCCGAGGTCTACGAGCGCCTGGGCTCGCCCGAAGGCGAGCTGGCGCTGGCCGAAGCTGTCGTCTACCTGGCGGTGGCGCCCAAGTCCAACGCCGTCTATGCGGCCTACAACCAGGCGCGTGCCTTCGTCAAGCAAGATGGCACGCGTCCGGTGCCGCTGCACCTGCGCAATGCGCCGACGCAGCTGATGAAGCAGCTCGACTATGGCCGCGGCTACCGCTATGCGCACGACGAGGAGGGCGGTTTCGCGGCCGGCGAGCGCTATTTGCCCGACGGCGTGCCCGAGGAGCTGCGCTTCTACGAGCCGGCGCCGCGCGGGCTGGAGCAGCGCATCGGCGAGAAGCTGCACGAGCTGCGGCGGCTGAATGCCGAGGTGAAGAACAAGCGCTGAGCGGGGCCGTTTTTAGCGAAAGCTTCGGCCTTCAACGGGGAAACTCCCGGCATTTGGCCGGCAGACCCCCGCCTACAATCCCGGCCAGCCTGCGATCCGCGCGACGCAGCCCGGCCCGCCTTCGCGTCACGCGGCGGGCTTTTTGCTACAGGGCTGCTTTACGCGCGGCAGTGAGTGGCAGCGCATCTTCGGAGACTCACTCGATGGACACCTTTCTTCAACAGATCATCAACGGTCTGGTGCTCGGCAGCGTGTATGCGCTGGTGGCCCTGGGCTACACGATGGTCTACGGCATCATCAACCTGATCAACTTCGCCCACGGCGAGGTGCTGATGGTGGGTGCGCTCACCAGCTGGACGGTGGCGGTGGGCCTTGCCGGCACGATGCCGGGCTGGCTGCTGCTGATCGTCAGCCTGCTCGCGGCGATCGTCGTCTGCTCGCTGCTGAACTTCACGATCGAGAAGGTCGCGTACCGCCCGCTGCGCAACGCGCCGCGCCTGGCGCCGCTGATCACCGCGATGGGCATGAGCCTGCTGCTGCAGACGCTGGCGATGATCATCTGGAAGCCGAACCCCAAGCCGTACCCGGCACTGCTCGACAGCCAGCCCTTCTTCATCGGCGGCGCGGTGATCAATACGGTGCAGATCCTCATCCTCGCGGCCACGGCGATCACGCTGGCGGGCCTGAGCTACCTGGTCAACAAGACCAAGCTCGGCCGCGCGATGCGCGCCACCGCCGAGAACCCGCGCGTCGCCGCGCTGATGGGCGTGCGCCCCGACATGGTGATCTCGGCCACCTTCGTCATCGGCGCCACGCTGGCCGCGCTCGCCGGCGTGATGTACGCGATGAACTACGGCACCGTGAACCACACGATGGGCTTCCTGCCGGGCCTGAAGGCCTTCACTGCCGCGGTGTTCGGCGGCATCGGCAACCTCGCGGGCGCGGTGGTCGGCGGTGTCGCGCTGGGCATCATCGAGTCGCTGGGCTCCGGCTACATCGGCGACCTCACCGGCGGCGTGCTCGGCAGCCACTACCAGGACATCTTCGCCTTCATGGTGCTGATCATCGTGCTCACGCTGCGGCCCTCGGGCCTGCTCGGCGAGCGCGTGGCCGATCGCGCCTGACTCTGGGGAGCTTCACACCATGAAGAACAAGGTCGTTCTCTTCCTCATCGCCGCGGTGGCGCTGTTCGTGCTGCCGCTCATCGCGCAGCAGTTCGGCAACGCCTGGGTGCGCATCATCGACCTCGCGCTGCTCTACGTGATGCTGGCGCTGGGCCTGAACATCGTCGTCGGCTATGCCGGCCTGCTGGACCTGGGCTACGTCGCCTTCTACGCGGTGGGTGCCTATTCGCTGGGCCTGCTCGCATCGCCGCACCTGACCGACACCTTCGAGGGCATCAAGGCCGCGTTCCCCAACGGGCTGCATGCCTGGGTGTTGATCG
>VBDL01000328.1 GCA_005884255.1 Betaproteobacteria bacterium
TGCGGAAGGAAAGCGATGCCATGTGTGTCGATTCCTGATCGATCAGCTCTTCACCGCGCCAGCCGTCAGGCCAGACACCATGTAGCGCTTGAAGGCGTAATAGATTGCCGCCGGCGGCAGCGCGTAGATAAGGGCCGTGGCCATCAGCAGTTCCCACGGCGAATCGTCGGCCGAGAGGAAGTTGCCCAGCGCCACCGCCAGGGTCACGCTGCGGTCATTCGACAGCAGCAGGAAGGCGTAGAGGTACTCGTTCCACGCGAGCAGCAGCGCATAGGTGCCCACCGCCACCAGCGACGGCACCATCAGCGGCAGGTAGACGAGGCGGAACAGCTGCAGCGGCGACGCGCCGTCGATGCGCGCGGCCTCGTCGAGCTCGAACGGCAGCTTGTCCGACGCCTGCTTCAGCACCCAGATGCAGTAGGGCGACGCGATCGTCACCATCGCGAGGATCAGCGCCCACTGGCTGTTCAGGAGGCCATAGACGCCCATCGTCTTGTACATCGGCACCGCGAGAAAGGCCGCGGGGATGAAGTAGGTGAACAGCGCCAGGTTCATCACCGTGCGCCCGCCGCGCACCTTGAGCCGGCTGATCGCGAACGCTGCCGACGTGGCGACGAACAGCGTGAGCGCGCCCACCGTGATGGCGATGAACAGCGAGTTGCCGAGTTGCAGCCAGAAGTGGTCGAGGTAGAAGTGCTGCTGGTGGAAGACGATGCTGAAGTTCTGCAGCGTCGGCTCCTTCGGCCACAGCCGGCCCGAGGTGGCCGAGTCCTTGGTCGAGATCGCGAACAGGAACAGGTGGTACACCGGGATCAGCGTCCACACCAGCACCGGGATGCCGATCAGCAGCAGCTTGGCTTCGGTGATGACGGCTTTGAGCTTCATTTCGACAACCGCTTCATCATGAAGTAGACCAAGGGCAACACGAGCGGCAGCGCGACGACGATCGAGGCCATTGCGAGATCGACCTGATCGAGCCGCAGGTAGCGAATACCCAAGGTCGCCAGCACGTGCGTCAGATCCGCCGGCCCGCCGCCGGTGAGCAGGTAGACGCTGTTGAAATCGCCCAGCGTCCAGATCATCGAGAGGATGCTCGACGTCAGGTACAGCGACCTCATCGACGGCCAGGTGATGAAGCGGAACTTCTGCCACGACGTCGCGCCGTCCACCGACGCGGCTTCGTACTGCTCAGCGGGAATCGCGAGCCGCCCCGCAACGAGGATCAGCGTCCAGAACGGCAGCGACTTCCATACATGCATGAGCATCGAGAAGCTCAGCGCCAGCGCCGGCTCGTTGAGCCAATTCGGGCCATCGAGCCCCGTCAATCGGAAGATCAGCGAGTTGATCACGCCCCACTCGGGGTTGAGCATGAAGCGCACCGAGAGGATCGTCGGGATCGACGGCACCGCCCACGGCAGGATGAACAGCAGCGACAGCGCCTTGATCCACCAGCGGTTCTGCACGAAGAAGCCCGACAGCACCATCGCGACCAGCATCTTCAGGTTGATAGCGACGACGATGAACACGATGGTGTTGATCGCCGTGCGCAGGAAGATCGGGTCGTCGAACAGCCGCTCGTAGCTCGCGGGGTGCCGCGCGAGCCAGAGGCCGTAGCCCACCGGGTACAGCACGAAGATGGCGAAGACCAGCACGTAGGGCAGCACGAGTGCGCGGCCCCACCATTCCCAGCGATCGATGCGGCGTGGGTGAGGCGTGGCCTCGCCCACCGGCAATGTTGCGACGACGTGGTTCATGCTCTGAGAATCAGCTCGGAGAACCCGCGACGACCTTGATGCGCTGGATCATCTCGTCCACCGCCTTGTCCACCGGCACTTTCTCGTTGAGAACGCGGTTCATCGCCTTGGCCCACACGTTCCCGTTGTTGAGCACGGTGAACTTGTAGTTCTTCGTGAATTCGAAAGGCGTCGTGCCGTTCATGAACTGGTTGTAGACCGCCTGGCGGTGCGGGTCGGCCTTCCAGAACGGGCTCTGCTGCGCGGCCTTGGTCACCGGGAACCAGCGGCCGAGCGAGCCTTCGACATAGGGCGTCAGGTTCGCCTCGTCGAGAAAGAAGGCGACGAACTGTTTGGCCAGCGCCTTGTTCTTCGAGTCCTTGAAGATCACACCGGTCTTCACCGCGGCGCGGTAGACCATCTTGCTGCCGTCGGGCTTGTTGGGGAAGCCCGCGGTGGCGATCAGCTCGGTGTAGTTCTTCTTCGCGGTGGCGCGCTGCGCTTCGGTGAGCGCTGCGTTGTTCGAGTCGTCGAGCCACTTCGCCGCGATCGAGATCGTCGCGTTGTGCGTCAGCACGATGGTCTTGTTGTGGAAGGCGACGTTGTTGTCCGGATCCTTCCAGCTGGTGGACGACGGCGGCGTGCAGCCCTTGGCGTAGACCGCGGTGTAGTCGGTCATCGCGTTGATCAGGCCCTGGCGCACGGCGGGGTCGTCGACGAGCAGCTTGCCGGAGTCGTTGACCATCTTGACGTTGTAGGCGTCGGCGAAGGTCAGGAACGAATAGAACGAGTCGCTCGAGTCCACGCCCATCGGGAAGCCGGTGCCGAAGGCGCGGGTGCCGGTCTTCTGGCGATAGGCGGGCTGCACCTTGTCGCACCAGAAGCTCCAGTAGCCCTTCCAGTCCTTCGGGATGTCGCTTTCCTTGAAGCCGGCGTCAGCGAGCATGTCCTTCCAGTACTGGATGTGCATGGTCTGCTGCTTGATCGGGAAGGCGTAGTACGCGCGGCTCTTCGTCTGCTCGTTGTAGAGGAAGGTCGTCTCGATCGTGTTGGTCGCGAACTTCGCGCGGATCGGGTCGATCACGCTGGTGATGTCTTCGAGCTTGCCGTCGAAGGCCCACTTGGCGGTGACCTGGAAGTCGTAGACGTCGGCATAGGCCACGTCGGGCGGGCTGCCGGAGTCGAGCGCGGACACGGTCTTCGGGATCATGTCCTGGATCGGGTACTGCGACAGCTCGACCTTGACGTTCTTGTGCTTGGCCTCGAACTTCTTGATGGCCGCGTACAGCGCGTCGTCCTCGGATTTGTAGAAGCCCTTGACCCACCAGACGGTGAGCTTGTCTTGCGCCAGTGCGGGGCTAAGCACGGCGGCGCCGAGCAGCGCCGCGATCCATGACTTGAGTTGCATGAGCGAAGTCTCCTTGGTCTGCAGTTGTAGTCTTATCGTATGATGATTGGGAGCGCTGAGGTTCCGGGCTTTCCCGTAGGGTGGGCTTCAGCCCACCGCGCACTCAGGCACCGGCGATGGCAGCGGTTGCCCCGCGAAATGCGCGCGCAGATTGGCCACCGTCAAGTCGGCCATCGCCTGCCGCGTGTCCGTCGTCGCGCTGCCGATGTGCGGTGTGAGCACCACGTGCGGCAGCGCACGCAGGCGCTCCGGCACATTCGGTTCGCTCTCGA
>VBDL01000329.1:0-3731 GCA_005884255.1 Betaproteobacteria bacterium
TGATCCAACCCGCTCAATCGCCCCGCCCCGCCGCATCGCCCCAGAAGCCGCCGCTGTTTGCGGACTGGCAGTTTTCGTATTGAGCGACTTGCGCCGGTACTTGCCAATACGCAATCAATACAGCACGCGGCACCGTATCGTGCCCGGGATCGAGCCCAGGTCATCCAGCGAGATCCGCTGCGACGTCGTGTCGACGTCCGTCACCACGTAACCCACCTCGTTGTTCGTGCGCAGGTACTGGGCATCGATGTTGATGCCCGCTGCCGAGAAGCGCTCGTTGATGCGCGCCATCACACCCGGCACGTTCTTGTGGATGTGCAGCACGCGCGAGCGGCCGGTGTGCTCGGGCAGCGTGACCTCGGGGAAATTGACCGCCGAGGCGGTCGAGCCGTTGTTGCTGTAGCGGATCAGCTTGGCCGCCACCTCGCGCCCGATGTTGGCCTGCGCCTCGGCCGTGGAGCCGCCGATGTGCGGCGTGAGCAGCACGTTGTCGAAGCGGGTCAGCGGGGACTCGAAGTTCGCGTCGTTGCCCTGGGGCTCAACGGGGAAGACGTCGATGGCCGCGCCGTGCAGGTGCTCGCTGTCCAGCGCGGCCGTGAGCGCTTCGATGTCGACCACCGTGCCGCGCGACGCATTGATCAGGTGGCTGCCCGGCTTCATGCGCGCGAGTTCGGCCGCGCCGATCATGTTCTTCGTGGCGGGCGTCTCGGGCACGTGCAGGGTCACCACGTCGGCGGTCTCCAGGAGACGGCCCAGCGTGCCCACCTGGCGCGCATTGCCGAGCGGCAGCTTCGTCTCGATGTCGAAGAACGCCACCGTCATCCCGAGCTGCTCGGCCAGCACGCCGATCTGCGTGCCGATGTGGCCGTAGCCGACGATGCCGAGCGTCTTGCCGCGCACCTCGTACGACCTCGCCGCGCTCTTGACCCAGCCCTGCCGGTGCAGCACCGCGTTCTTGTGCGGGATGCCGCGCATCAGCATGATGATCTCGGCGAGAACCAGCTCGGCCACGCTGCGCGTGTTGGAGAACGGCGCATTGAAGACTGGCACGCCGCGATGCATCGCGGCGCCCAGGTCGATCTGGTTGGTGCCGATGCAGAAGGCGCCGATCGCGGCGAGCTTGGGCGCCTTCTCCAGCACCGCGGCCGGCAGCATCGTGCGCGAGCGGATGCCGAGAAAGTGAGCGTCGGCTATCTGCTCGATCAGTGCGTCTGCGGACAGCGCCTTCGCATGGGTCACCACCTGCGTGTAGCCATCGTCTTTCAGCGTCTCGATCGCCGAAGCGTGGATGCCCTCCAGCAGCACGAACTTGAGCTTCTCTTTGGGTACGGACAGGCGCTTCGTCATGGCAGGCTCCAGTTGGTAGAAGGACCCTAGCTTCGCGCACGCAGCGTCGAAGGCGGCACGCCCAGCAGCCGCTGAAAGCTGCGGCGCATGCGCTCCGGGTCGCCGAAGCCGCAGTCGGCCGCCACGCGCTGCACCGAGGCCGCGCCGCTTTCGAGCGCCGCGCGTGCGGCCTCCACGCGCAGCTTCTCCACGGCCTTGGCCGGCGTGAGGCCGGTCTCGGCCTGGAATGCGCGTGCGAAGTGGCGCGGGCTCATGCAGGCGTGCTCGGCCAGATCGTCCACGCGGTGGGGCTCGCGCAGGTGGCGGCGCACATGGTCGAGCAGCGGCTTGAAGCGGCCGCGTGAGCGGTCCATCTCGATCAGCGCGGAGAACTGCGACTGCCCGCCCGGCCGCCGGTAGTAGACGACGAGCTGGCGCGCCACCTGGCGCGCGACGCGGTCGCCGAGATCGTCGGCGATCAGTGCGAGCGCCAGGTCGATGCCGGCGCTGATGCCGGCGCTCGTCCACAAGCGCCCGTCGTTGACGTAGATGCGGTCGGCCTCCAATTGCACCTGCGGGAACTGGCGCGCGAACTGCTCGCTGCGGCACCAGTGCGTCGTGGCGCGCTTGCCGTCCAGCAGCCCGGTCGCGGCCAGCAGCAGGCTGCCCGAGCACACGCTCGTCACGCGCGCGCCACGTGCCGCGCAGCGCTGCACGAAGCGGCGCGTGCGCGCGTCGGCCATCGCGGCGTCCACGCCGTCGCCTCCGGCCACGAGCAGCGTGTCGACCTCGCTCGCGCGCGGCAGCGCTTCGGCCGCCCAGGCCACGCCGGACGAGCTGCGCACCAGGCCCGGCGGCTGCGCGGCGACCACACTCAGCGCGTAGTGCCCATCGCGGTAGCGGCTGGCCACCTCGAACGCGGCGAGCGGGCCGGCGGCATCGAGCAGCTGGAAGTCGGGGAACACGAGCACGGCGATGCGGTGGGGCATGGCAGAAAAAGTTGGCAGCGCGACATTGCTGCCACCACGATAGGAGACGATGCTGTGGGCCGTCAACCCACCCCAGGAGATTGCCTCATGACACCTTTCATCGTCGTCTTCGCACTGTTCGACCGTGTCACCCAGCTCGACTTCACCGGCCCCTACGAGGTGTTCTGGCGCCTGCCCGGCGCGCAGTGCGTGATGGCCGCGGTCGAGGGCGGCGAGATCCATGCCGATGGCGGCCTCGTGATCGCCGGCGTTCAGCGCCTGGCCGATGTGCCGCATGCCGACCTCGTCTGCGTGCCGGGTGGCTTCGGCGTGATCGAGGCGATGGGCGATGCCGCCTTCGTGCGCGAGGTGCGCCGGCTGGCAGACGACGCCCGCTACGTCACGTCGGTGTGCAGCGGCTCGCTGGTGCTGGGCGCCGCGGGCTTGCTGCGCGGGCGGCGTGCGGCCTGCCATTGGGCGTGGCGTGACCTGCTGCCGCCGTTCGGTGCGACGGTCGACGAAGGCCGCGTCGTGCGTGACGGCAACCTCATCACCGGCGGCGGCGTCACCGCGGGCATCGACATGGCCCTCACGGTGATGGCCGACATCGCCGGCGCCGAGCACGCGCAGTCGGTGCAGCTGGGCATCGAGTACGCACCGGCGCCGCCGTTCGACTGCGGCCGGCCCGAGCGCGCTGCGCCGGAGATTCTCGGCGCCGTTACCGCGCGGCTCGATCGGCTGCGCGCCGACCGCTACGCCGCGGTGCAGAGGGCGGCGCAGCGTTTGTGATGGGCCTTCGCCCACTCAGGTCTTCGCCGGCTTCCTTGGCGCTCTCCTCGCGGCCTCCAGCGCCGACGCCTTCGCGGCGTGCTTCTCGGCACGCGAGGGCTTGTGGGCGGCGCCCGGCTTGGCGTGCTTGGCTTCCTTCGGTTCCTTGGTGGCCTTGGGCTTGTCCTTGGCCTGCGGGTGGTGCGTTCTCACCAGCTTGTCGGCGGCCGTCGCCTTCGGCTGCTGCGCCTGCTCCTGGCGCTTCGCCCGTTCTTCCTTGAGCAGCCGGCGCTCCTCGGTGAGCGCCTGTTCGGCCGCGGACGGCTCATCGTCCGCCCCTTGCGAGTGAAGACGCTCCATCATCGCGCGATGAAGCATGGCGCCGTTCTCTGCGATGCGCCGGTGCAGCGATGCGATACGAATGGGCATGTCACGGTCCTCCGGGTGGGTGGAGGACCAATGTACGACTCTGCCGGCTACTCCAGCAAGTCGATCGGCCGATCCAGGAAACGCTCGACCAGCCTCGTCCAGTACGCCGCACCGACGCTCAGGTTGGCGTCGTTGAAGTCGTACGCCGCGTTGTGCAGCATGGGGCTGGCTTCCCCGTTGCCCAGGCGCAGGAAGCAGCCGGGGCGGTGCTGCAGGTAGTAGGCGAAGTCTTCGCTGCCG
>VBDL01000329.1:3887-4859 GCA_005884255.1 Betaproteobacteria bacterium
CGGTTCGCTGAACGAGCGCACGCTCAAGGCCAGCGTGGCGCTTTCGGGGATCACGTTGGCGGCATTGCCCGCGTGCAGGCTGCCGATGGTCAGCACCGCCGTCTGCGTGGGGTCGATGTTGCGCGACACCACGGTCTGCAGCGCCATCACCAGGCTGCCGGCGATCAGCACCGGGTCCACCGTCAGGTGAGGGCGCGCCGCATGGCCGCCGCGGCCGCGGATCGTGATGTGCACCGTGTCCGACGCCGACATGAACGGCCCGCTGCCGAACATGAAGGTGCCGGCCGGAAAGCCGGGGTGGTTGTGCAGGCCGAAGATCGCGTCGCAGGGAAAGCGATCGAACAGCCCGTCGGCAATCATGCGTTGCGCGCCACTGTCGCGGCCCGCCTCTTCGGCCGGCTGGAACACCAGGTGCACGGTGCCGGAGAAATTGCCGCGCGCGGCGAGATGCCGCGCTGCGCCGAGCAGCATCGTCGTGTGGCCATCGTGCCCGCAGGCATGCATGGCGCCAGCGTGCCGGCTCGCGTGCGGCAGGCCGGTCTCTTCGACGATCGGCAAGGCGTCCATGTCGGCGCGCAGGCTCACGCTGCGCGTGCCGTCGCCGCGCTTCAGGCTGCCCACCACGCCGTGGCCGCCGATGTTGCGCGTGACCTCGTAGCCCCATTCGGCGAGGTGGCCGGCGACCAGCTCGGACGTGGCCGCTTCCTTGAACGACAGCTCGGGGTGCTGGTGCAGGTGGCGGCGGATCTGCGTGAGGACGGCCGCGGAATCGGCCAGGTCGCCGAGCTGGCAATGGCTTTTGTAGCGTGCGTTCATCAGGAACTCCCGTGGGGCGTGCTTCCGCTACCCAGATCCCAGTACAGGCCGGTCATGATGCTCAAAGCCTCGCGCAGCACGGCCGCCGGCAGGTGCTCGTTCGGTGCGTGCTGCGAGCAGCCGGGATAGGAGTGCGGCACCCACACCGTGCGCAGC
>VBDL01000318.1 GCA_005884255.1 Betaproteobacteria bacterium
AGTTCATCCGACACGAACGGCGACAGCAGCCACAGCTTCAAGCGCAGCCAGGCGTCATCGTCGGGCTCGTTGGTGTGCACGGTCTGCTTGCCATCGGCATCGGTCTCCACCCATTCGATGTGCTCGCCGTCGGCGCTGAGGCGCAGTTTGTAGGCGCCGGTGACCAGACTGGCGCGAAACAGCTGCGACACCGTCTGCGCCAGCTCCGGGCTCTCGATCACCAGGCCCATCTCGGTGTTGGCGCGGGCGGAGCGCGCGTCGAGGTTCAGCGAGCCGATGAAGATGGTCTTGCGGTCCATCGTCGCGGCCTTGGCATGAAGCCGGCCGAGCGAGCGGCCGAAGTTGCCGAGCTTGCCCGAGCGCCGGCCTTCAGCATCGCGAGGCGGTAGCGTGCGTAGCCGCGGTAGACCATCGGCTCGTCGGTCGAGCCCAGGGAGTTGGTGACGAGCGTGATGCGCCCGTTCTCCTCGGTGGCGCCCACCGCGCGAATGATGGCCATGCCGCGCTCGCCGGGGATGAAGTAGGGCGATGCGATGTTCACCTCTTCCTTCGCCGCGGTGAACACGCGCAGGGTCTGGTCGGTCACCGTCTGCGCGCTGGTCGCCGCGGTGACGCCGGCCACCTTGTCGGGCGAGTCGGCGAGCACGCGCGCGGTGGCCAGGGTCAGCGTCAGCGCGCCGCCGTCGAGCTGCTGTGCAACCGGCGTGGCGCCGAGCACGTCGCGAGGACGCTCGGCGATGCCCGGGCCGGCGCGGCCGGTCAGCTCATCGAAGCGCTGGCGGGCCTCGGCGGCCGGCAGCCGCACGGTGGCGACGCTGTCGATCGGGTAGACGCGCTCGCTGTTCCAGTAGGTGTCGAACGCGCGCGACAGCTCGCGCACCACCGGGCCGGCGGACAGCACGTCGAGGTCGATGAAGTTGGCCGCCGCGCTGTGCATGAAGTACTCGTCGCCCGATGAACAGCTTGTTGTGCATGCGGTGGTTGATGCGGCCGAATTCGTGCAGCGAGAAGAAGAGCCGCGTGCCGAACGAGCCGGCGCGCGCGGGCAGCGGGTTGAACAGGCGCACCTGCACGTTGGGGTGCGCGGCCAGCCCGGCGAGCAGCGGGTCTTCGCCGGAGGTGTACAGATCGTCGACCAGCAGGCGCACGCGCGCGCCGCGCGCGGCCGCATCGCGCAGCTCACGCAGGAACTGCAGGCCGACCTCGTCGTTCTGGATCAGGTAGTACTGCACGTCCAGCGACTTCTGCGCGCGCCGCGCCAGTGCGATGCGTGCGTTGAAGGCGGTCTCGCCTTCGGGCAGCAGGCGAAAGCCTGACAGGCCGGGCTTGTCGGGCGGCAGCGCGGCGGCGGCGATGCGCGCCAATGGCGTGTCGGCGACCTCGCTGATCGCCGGTTCGGGCGCGATCGGCGCGCGCGGGGGCAAGGAGGCGCAGCCGGTCAGCCAAGACAGGACGACCGGCAGAAGGAGGCGCAGGCAAAGAGACTTCATGGTGATCAGCAGCCGGGGCGGGCGGAATGCTAGCCCACCGCCTAACATCGGTGGCGTGAATCCCGCATCCCCCGACACCGATACCACCCTTGCGACGCTGCCCAACGGCGCGCGCGTCGTCGCCATCCGGCTACCGCACCTGGGCAGCGCCAGCGTCAGCGTGTTCGTGCGCGCCGGCAGCCAGCACGAGAGCGCGCGCGTCAACGGCATCAGCCATTTCGTCGAGCACATGGCCTTCAAGGGCACGCATACGCGCGACTGCCAGCGCATCAACTTCGATGCCGAGCGCCTCGGCGCCGATGTCAATGCACACACCGACAAGGACCACACGGCGTTTCACATGCGCGGGCTGGCGCGGGATGCCGGCCGCTTCATCGAGATGCTGGGCGACATCGTGCGCCACAGCACCTTCCCCGAGGCCGAGCTCGAGCGCGAGCGCCAGGTGATCCTGCACGAGTTCATCGACGACGAGGACGATGGCTTGTCCACCGCCTACAAGCTGTTCGACAAGGCCTGCTTCGGCACGCATCCGCTGGCGCAGCCGGTGATCGGCACGCGCCGCGCGATCCAGCGCATCGCGCGCAACGATCTGCTCGACTACGTGCAACGCCAGTACGGCGCCGCCAACGTGGTGGTCGGCGTCGCCGGCGACATCGACCCCGACGCGATGCTGCGCGAGGCGGAGGCCGCGTTCGGCAGCATGCCGCGCGGCGAGCTCAATGTCGTCGAGGCGCCGGGCTATGTCGGCGGGGTCAGCGCGCGGCGCCTGCCCGGCTGCCCGCAGACGCACCTGGTGCTCGGCTTTCCGATTCCCGCGCTGCAGGGCGACCATCAGCCCAGCGTCGTGGCCGCCGCGCTGTTCGGCGAGGGCATGAGCTCGCCGCTGATGGACGAGATCCGCGAGCGCCGCGGCCTCGTCTACTACGCCGCGTGCTCGGCCGACGTGATGGAACTGGCCGGACAGTTCGTCATCGAGGCCTCGACCTCGTTGCAGCATCTGGACGAGTTCTTCACAGCTGCGATGCGCTTGCTGCGCGAGCATGCCGAGGGCATCGATGAAGACAGCCTGCAGCGCGCGCGCAACCAGATCACCGTGCGCAGCCTGCATGCGCAGGAGCGCGCGTACCGCCGGCTCGAAGATGCGGCGCAAGACCTGTTCACGTTCGGCCGCGTGCGCTCGCGAGCCGAGATCCTGGAGCAGGTGCAGGCGGTGAGCGCCGAGCAGGTGCGCGATGCGTTCGCGCAGATGCTGGCAAGGTCGACAAGGCGGCGAAGGATCGCTGCCTGGAGTTGTTCGCCGCCGGAGCAGCAGCGGGCGAAGTGCGGATCGATACAGTCCCATGAACTAGGGCACGATTTTTCCACCGCGATCCTTCACTCGGGGGATGCCATCGGCGCCGCGCGCGGAGCAGCATCAAGACGCCATGCACACCTTGCGCGCCCGATGGAAGCTGATGCGGCGGCACCGCCCGCGGTGGCTGCTGCGCGGCGGCATCGCGGCGCTGGCCTCACTGCTCACCTGCGTGTGCTCCGAGGCGCAGCAGCGCAAGTGGATCTTCCAGGCCAGCGGCGCCGGTGCCAACCAGGCCGGCGCACAGCACGGCCTGCCGCTGCACGATCGCTGGATCGAGTTCGAGTCCGAGGTGACCGGCGATGCCGTCAAGCTGCACGCGATGTGGCTGGCGCAAGCGCAGGCCGACGCGCCGGTGCTGCTGTACCTGCACGGCGCGCGCTGGGATCTCGGCGGCAGCGTCACGCGCATGCAGCACCTGCATGCGCTCGGCTTTGCGGTGCTCGGCATCGACTACCGCGGCTTCGGCCGCAGCACGCCGGCGCTGCCTTCGGAGCGCATGGCTTGCGAAGACGCGCACGCCGCGTGGCAGTGGCTGGCGCAGCGGCACCCGCAGGCACGGCGCTATGTCTATGGCCATTCGCTGGGCGGTGCGATCGCGGTGCAGCTCGCCGCCGATGTCGACGATGTGGCCGGCCTGATGGTCGAGGGCACCTTCACGTCGATCCCAGAGCTCTTTGGCACCTTGAGCTTCGGCTGGCTGCCGATCGCGCCGCTGATCAAGCAGCGCTTCGATGCCGGCGAGCGCGTCGCCGAGCTGCGCGCGCCACTGCTCGTGGTGCACGGCAGCGACGACGAGCTGATCCACCCCGACCTCGGCCGCGCGCTGTACGAGCGCGCCACGGTGCCCAAACGCTTCGTGCTGGTCGACGGCGGATCGCACTGCGACACGCACGAGCTCGGCCACGCGCAATACTGCGACGCGCTGCGCGAGCTGTTCGGTTTGCCCATCAGCTGATCCGCGTCTATCGTGGCGGCATGAGCCACGCACGGCCGCCCGAAGTGGCGAAATCCCTCTTGGAGGGACGGCGCGTAGCGCCTAGGGAGCACCAATGAAGATCGCCACCTTCAACGTCAACGGCATCACGAGCCGCCTGCCGCGCCTGCTCGAATGGCTGGCCGAGGCGAGCCCCGACATCGCCTGCCTGCAGGAGCTGAAGACCTCGGACGAGACCTTCCCGATCCAGGCCCTCCGCGACGCTGGCTACGGCGCGATCTGGCATGGCCAGAAGGGCTTCAACGGCGTGGCGATCCTCGCCAAGGGCAGCGAGCCGCAGGAGACGTGCCGCGGCCTGCCGGGCGACCCCGACGACACGCACAGCCGCTATCTCGAGGCGCGCATCGGCGACTTGCTCATCGCGTCGATCTACCTGCCCAACGGCAACCCGCAGCCGGGGCCGAAGTTCGACTACAAGCTGAAGTGGTTCGAGCGCCTGATCGAACACGCGGCGACGCTGTGCCACGGCGGCGTGCCGGTGGTGCTGGCCGGTGACTACAACGTGGTGCCCACCGACGGCACCGACGACATCTACTCGGCCAAGTCGTGGAAGAACGATGCGCTGCTGCAGCCGCAGACCCGCGACGCCTGGTTCCGCCTGCTCGGCCAGGGCTGGACCGATGCGATCGCGAAGATGCACGCCGGCGCGCCGATGTACACCTTCTGGGATTTCTTCCGCAACCGCTGGGAGCGCAACGCCGGGCTGCGCATCGACCACCTGCTGCTCAATGCGCCGGCGCTGCCGATGCTGCAGGAGGCCGGCGTCGACAAGGCGGTGCGCGGCCGCGACAAGCCGAGCGACCACGCGCCGGCGTGGGTGGTGCTGGGTTGACCGCCCCCTACGGCCTTCGGCCGCCCCTCGAGGGGGCGACACCGGCGGACCGGCAGAGCCGGATCCGCGGTGTCCACTTAGTTTCGGGCGGTTCATGCGTCGCGGGTGGCGCAACGCGCCGTGGGGGACCACCCGCTAGACTGCGCGCCATGCAGCACGACGATCGCCCCTGGCTGGACCGCACCCATGACCTCAGCAGCGAGGACGCACTGCGCGAGGTGTACCGCGAGCGGCCCGGCGCCACCTCACTGCACAAGGAAGCCGACCACGTGCACCCGCTGTATCGGCCCTACATCGAGACGGCGCCGTTCGCGGTGCTCGCCACGCTGGGGCCCCGCGGGCTGGACACCTCGCCGCGCGGCGATGCGCCGGGCTTCATCGAGGTGGCCGACGAGCGCACGCTGCTGCTGCCCGATCGCCGCGGCAACAACCGCATCGACAGCCTGCGCAACATCGCGCACGACCCGCGCGTGGCGCTGATCTTTCTCGTCCCGGGCTGCGGCGAGGCGCTGCGCGTCAACGGCCATGCGCGCATCAGCACGGCGCCGGCGCTGCTCGCGCGCTTCGCGGTCGACGGCAAGCCGCCGCGCTCGGTGCTGGTGATCGACGTGCGCCTCGTGTTCTTCCAGTGCGCACGCGCGGTGATGCGCTCGGGGCTGTGGGAGCCCGAGCGCTGGCCGGAACTCGCGACCTTGCCGACGCCGGGGCGCATCCTCGGTGAACTGAGTGCGAAAGCCGGCGAGCCGATCGACGGCGCCGCCTACGACGCTGCCCTACGCCCACGCCAGCGCGGATCGCTGTACTGACCAGCGCCTAATCCAGCAGCTCGATCGCGTGCTCGGCGACGTAGCGCTTGAACTCTGACTGCGGCATGGCGGCCGAGCCGCGCGTGTCGCCATCTTCCCAGCTCAAGGTGACGTCCTGCGCCGTCTGCTCCACGTCGCAGGGGCCGGGGCGGATGACGATCGGCTGGCCCTCGCCTTCGCGGTACTCGACGGTGCCGGTAATACGTGCATGTTGCGTCATGCCGCTCAGCCTACGCCGCGGGCAGCGCGCGGCGTGTCACGAGGTGTGTGCATCCAGGCATCCCGTTTGCTCCATGAAACCATGGAATGCAGGAGACCGACATGAGATGGCAGCGCCACCGCTCCACCGGCCGCGGGGACTTCCCGAGCTCGCTCCAGGGCGGCGAGGCCCGCGACGCGCCCGAGCACCGCATCGGCGAAACCGAGCGACAGAGCCCGCAGATCGACAAGCCTGATCCGGGCAGCGCGCAGCCGCAGCCCGAACGCGAAGTGCCCGAGCCCCCGCAGCAGCGCGACAGCAACACCTAGCCGACGGAGCGCCGGGCCGGCGGGCGGTGGAAGGCCGCGCGCAGCTCGTCCTTCGCCTTCTCCAGCACCGCGCGCTGCTTCTTGGGCAGCGCGTGCCCGGCGCGGTTGATGTAGAAAGTGAGCATCGACATCGCCGAGCGGAACGGCTCGCTCTTGCGCCGCTCGCTGCGCTCGGCGGAGCGCTTGAGCGAGCGCGCGATCGCCTTCGGGTCCGTGCGCTTGAAGACCTCGGGCTCGAGATCGAGCGCATTGCTGGTGGCCATCACCTGGGCCGACCAGCGCTTGG
>VBDL01000319.1 GCA_005884255.1 Betaproteobacteria bacterium
CGCACACATCCACCGCTACTGGGAACCGCGCATGCGCCGCGGCATCTTCGAACACATCGATCGTGCGCAGGGCGAGGGCCTGCAGGACATCGTTCTGCAGGCGCTTCAACAGCATCGCGCCGAATTTTGACCCACCCCCTACGGCCTTCGGCCGCCCCCTCGAGGGGGCGACACCGGCGGCCCGGCAAAGCCGGATCCGCAGTGTCCGCTTGGGTCGGTCGGGCGGCGCTGGATTTCCTGCCGCCGGACCAGTCCGTCGACGCGCGTGAGCGCTGGCGCGCGGTGCTCGGTGCGCTGCTGGGCGTGCTGGCCACCGCCCTGCTGTGCCACGCGCTCGCGCACACCCCTTCAAGCTCGCCGTGGCTGGTGGCGCCGATCGGCGCGAGCGCGGTGCTGGTGTTTGCGGTGCCGGCCAGCCCGTTCGCGCAGCCGTGGAGCGTGGTGGGCGGCAACACCCTGTCGGCGCTGGTGGGCATTGCCTGCGTGCAGCTCTTCGGCACCGCGCCGTGGGGCGCGGCGCTCGCCGTCGGCCTCGCCATCGCCGCGATGTTCGCCTTGCGCTGCCTGCACCCGCCGGGCGGCGCGTGCGCCTTGCTCGTGTCGCTCGGCGGCGTCGCCGATCCGCATTTCGCGCTGCAGCCGGTGCTGCTGAATTCGCTGCTGCTGGTGCTGTCAGGCATCGCGTATAACCGATTCACCGGGCGCCACTATCCCCAGCGCAGCACGGCGGCACCGAAGATCGACGACGCGCGGCGCCGCTCGTTCACCGATGCCGACCTCGACGCCGTGCTGGCGCGCTACAACCAGGTGCTCGACATCAGCCGCGACGACCTGCATATGCTGCTCGAACAGGCGCAGATGCAGGCCTGGCGCCGCCGCTCGGGCCAGACGCGCTGCGCCGAAGTGATGTCGGCCTCGCCGGTGGCGGTGAGCTTCGGCACGCCGCTGCACGAGGCCTGGGCGCTGTTGCGCGAGCACCGGGTCAAGTCGCTGCCGGTGGTCGACCGCGCGCAGCGCCTGGTCGGCATCGTGACGCTGGCCGACTTCATGCGCGAGGCCCATGTCGACGCGCATGCGAACTGGCCGCAGCGCCTGCGCGCACTGATCCGGCCGACGCTCACCACCCACAGCAGCAAGCCCGAGACCGTGGGCCAGATCATGACGCGCCAGGTGCGCGTGGTGAGCCAGGAGCGGCCGATCGGCGACCTGCTGCCGCTGTTCGCGACCACGGGGCATCACCACGTGCCCGTCATCGATGCCGAGCGGCGCCTGGTCGGCATCATCACGCAGTCGGACGTGGTGCGCGCGCTGGCGCGTGATGATTGAACGAATCCTTTTGCCGCCCTCACTCGTCTGCTTCTAAGCTCCCCTGCGGCTGCGACCGCTTAGGTGCCGCTGAAGCTGTCACGTGGCTGTCGTAGGTGGAAACCGACGTGGATGCCCACGCCGCTCTTCATAGAGTGGCTGGGCCCGACTCCCTTCAACCACGTCAACGGATCTCGCATGAACGATCGGAACCTCGTCAGGGGCCTGTTCCTTGCCGCCGTCTCCCTGGCCTTTGGCCTGGGCGCGCTGCGCTACCCGATAGGCGACTTCAGCCATGCCGGACCGGGCCTGTTCCCTCTGCTGGTGAGCTGCCTTCTGTTCGTGATCGCCGTGATCACGATCGTGCGCTCGCGCTTCGTCGACCCCATGCCGTTGAACTTCAACCTGAAGAACATCGCGCTGATCCTGCTCGGACTGTGCGGCTTCGCGCTGATCTCCAGGCTGCTCGACATGATGGCCGGGATCGTGTTCATGGTCTTCGTCGCCTCCTTCGCGGGCACCTCGTACTCCTGGAAACGCAACCTGAAGGTCTCGGCGGGCCTGATCGCCGTCGCCTTCGCGTTCCAGAAGCTTCTCGGCCTCAACTTGCCCCTGGTCTGATGGACATCCTGCACAACCTCGCGTTCGGCTTCAGTCACGCGCTGACCCTGCAGAACCTGCTGTTCTGTGCCATCGGCTGCACGGTCGGCACCCTGGTAGGCCTGCTGCCGGGGCTCGGGCCGCTGGCCACGATCAGCCTGCTGCTGCCGCTGACCTATTCGATCCCGACCGGTGGCGCGCTCATCATGCTGGCGGGCATCTACTACGGCGCCCAATATGGCGACAGTGTCAGCGCCATCACGATGAAGATTCCGCACGCCAGCAGCATCGTGGCATGCATCGACGGCTACCAGATGACGCTCAAGGGCAAGACCGGCCTCGCGCTGTTCACCGCCGGCGTGTCCAGCTTCATCGGCGGCACGGTGGCCATCGTCGTGCTGTCATGCCTCGCGCCGAGCCTCGGTGAAGTGGCGTTCCTCTTCGGCCCCGCCGACTACTGCGCGCTCATGCTCGTCGGCTTCGTGTGCGTGAGCTTCGTCACCACCGGCAGCCTGCTGAACGGCCTGGCGATGTGCCTGATCGGCGTGCTGCTCGGGCAGGTCGGTACCGACGTGAACAGCGGCATGCCGCGCTACACGTTCGACCTGCCGTTTCTTGCCGAGGGGGTCGGCCTGGTGAGTGTCGCGCTGGGCTGCTT
>VBDL01000320.1 GCA_005884255.1 Betaproteobacteria bacterium
CAAGTCCTTCACGTTCCAGATCAAGTCGCCGCCGGCCGGCGTGCTGATCAAGAAGGCCATCAAGCTCGAAAAGGGTTCGGCGCGCCCGCACCTCGACAAGGTCGGCAAGCTGACCCGCGCGCAGCTCGAGGACATCGCGAAGGCCAAGATGAAGGATCTGAACGCCGCTGACCTCGACGGCGCGGTGCGCATCATCGCTGGCACGGCCCGTTCGATGGGCGTGACGGTGGAAGGAGGCTGAGCATGGCCAAGCTGACCAAAAAAGCCAAGGCCCTGCAGGGCAAGGTCGACAGCCTGAAGCTGTACGCCGTCAACGACGCGCTCGCGCTGGTCAAGGAATGCGCGACCGCCAAGTTCGATGAGTCGATCGACGTTGCGGTGCAGTTGGGCATCGATGCCAAGAAGTCCGACCAGGTCGTGCGCGGCGCGGTCGTGATGCCGCACGGCACCGGCAAGACCAAGCGCGTTGCCGTGTTCGCGCAAGGTGCCAAGGCCGAAGAGGCCAAGGCTGCCGGCGCCGACGTGGTGGGCATGGAAGACCTGGCCGAGCAGGTCAAGGCCGGCAACATCAACTTCGACGTGGTCATCGCGTCGCCGGACACGATGCGCGTGGTCGGTACGCTGGGCCAGATCCTGGGGCCCCGTGGCCTGATGCCGAACCCGAAGGTCGGCACCGTGACGCCCGACGTGGCCACCGCGGTGAAGAACGCCAAGGCCGGCCAGGTGCAGTTCCGCGTCGACAAGGCCGGCATCATCCACGGCACGATTGGCCGCCGCTCGTTCGATTCCGACAAGCTGGTCGGCAACCTCCAGGCGCTGCTGGATGCGCTGAACAAGGCCAAGCCGGCTTCGAGCAAGGGCATCTACCTGCGCAAGGTGGCCGTGAGCTCGACGATGGGTGTGGGTGTGCGCGTGGACGCGTCGTCGATCGCGCAGCAGGCGCAGGCCTGATGACAGAGTGAGTGGTGGGCTGCAAGGGCGCAAGTTCTTGCAGGCCATCCAAGACCGCTGGTGAGGTGAAAGCCTCGTAATCACAAGGCCGCAAGGCCGGACAACCAGCGCAGATGGCGGTCCCGCTGCAGAAGGATTTTCCTCGAGGCAGTAGGTCGCTGAACTTGAGTGGTGCCCCAGTCGCAAGACAAAGGCACGTTGGTGTGAGGAGTAGACCTTGAGTCTCAATCGCAACGAGAAAGCAGCCGTGGTGACGGATGTGGCGGCCCAGGTGGCCAAGTCGCAGACGTTGGCGCTGGCCGAGTACCGTGGCCTCACCGTGGAACACATGAACAAGCTGCGCGTCGACGCGCGTGCCAAGGGTGTCTATCTTCACGTGCTGAAGAACACCCTGGCCCGCCGCGCCGTCGTCGGCACTCCGTTCGAGTGCGCCGCGGAAGCCATGTCCGGCCCGCTGATCTACGGTTTTTCCGAAGACGCCGTTGCCGCGGCCAAAGTCATTGCCGACTTTGCCAAGGGCAACGACAAGCTGATCGTCAAGGCGGGTGCCTATGCAGGCAAGGCTCTGGACGCGAATGGGGTGAAGGCCCTGGCCGCGATTCCGAGCAAGGAAGTCCTGCTGTCGCAACTGGCCGGCCTGCTGAAGTCGCCGGTGCAGCGCACCGCGGCCGTGCTTGCCGCCCTGGCCGCGAAGAAGGGCGGCGGCGCCGAAGTGCCGGCCGAAGCCGCAACTGCCTGACGAACGAACAGCTCAACGCAACCTATCTACTGAATCGAGGAATCCCAAATGGCATTCGACAAAGACGCTTTCCTGACCGCCCTGGACGGCATGTCCGTGATGGAACTCAATGACCTGGTCAAGGCCATTGAAGAGAAGTTCGGCGTGTCCGCCGCTTCGATGGCCGCTCCGGCCGCCGGCGGTGGCGGTGCTGCCGCTGCGGCCGTCGAAGAGAAGACCGAGTTCACCGTGCAACTGCTGGAAGCCGGCGCCAACAAGGTGTCCGTCATCAAGGCCGTGCGCGAAATCACCGGCCTGGGCCTGAAGGAAGCCAAGGACCTGGTCGACGGCGCTCCGAAGCCCGTCAAGGAAGGCATTGCCAAGGCCGACGCCGAGGCCGCCAAGAAGAAGCTGGAAGACGCCGGCGCCAAGGTGGAACTGAAGTAAACGAGAAGAAGAGCGGGACTCGAAGCGCGATGCGCTTCGGGCCCTTTCCGGTGAGCGCACCCGGAAGCCTCCCTTGGGGTCTTCCGAGTGTTCTCTGATCCGACTGCAGAGAACGGGTTTGGTCGGGCTGTGGTGCAACGCCATGGTTGTCCGCCAGCGGCTGGTAGTGGCCAGCCACCAAGCCTCGGGTGCAAGACCCGAGTAGCCAGTCGCCGACGAAGCTTCGTTCCACGGCCAGGAGCGGGCTTCCGAGACGGAGTGATCCATGGCGCAAGCATCCCCCGCATATACCTACACCGAGCGCAAGCGCATCCGCAAGAGCTTCGGCAAGCGTGAGAGCGTCCTCAACGTCCCCTACCTGCTGACCATGCAACGCGAGTCGTACGTCGCGTTCCTGCAGAAGGACGTTCCCCCGGCCAAACGCAAGCCCGAAGGGCTGCAGGCCGCCTTCCTGTCCGCGTTCCCGATCGTGTCGCACAACGGGTACGTGGAGATGAAGTTCATCGAATACAACATCGCCAAGCCGCCGTTCGACACGCGCGAGTGCCAGCAACGCGGTCTGACCTACGCCGCCGCGGTGCGCGCGAAGCTGCAGATGATCATCTATGACCGCGAGGCGGCCCCCGCCAAGACGGTCAAGGAGATCAAGGAGCAGGAGGTCTACATGGGCGAGGTGCCCCTGATGACCGACTACGGCTCGTTCATCGTCAACGGCACCGAGCGCGTGATCGTGTCGCAGTTGCACCGCTCGCCGGGCGTGTTCTTCGAGCACGACAAGGGCAAGACGCACAGCTCGGGCAAGCTGCTGTTCAGCGCGCGCATCATCCCCTACCGCGGCTCGTGGCTGGACTTCGAGTTCGACCCGAAGGACATCCTGTACTTCCGCGTCGACCGTCGCCGCAAGATGCCGGTGACGATCCTGCTGAAGGCCATCGGCCTGAACCCGGAAGCAATCCTCGCGAACTTCTTCGTCTTCGACAACTTCCGCCTGATGGACTCGGGCGCGCAGATGGAGTTCGTCGCCGACCGCCTGCGCGGCGAAGTGGCGCGCTTCGACATCACCGACAAGAGCGGCAACGTCATTGTCGAGAAGGACAAGCGCATCACCGCGCGCCACGTGCGCCAGCTCGAGCAGAGCGAGACCACCTTCATCAGCGTGCCGGAAGACTTCCTCGCCGGCCGCGTGGTGGCGCGCAACATGGTCGATGCCGACACCGGCGAGATCGTGGCCAAGGCCAACGACGAGCTGACCGACTCGCTGCTGAAGAAGCTGCGCGCCGCCGGCATCAAGGACATCCAGTGCCTGTACACCAACGAGCTGGACGAAGGCGCCTACATCAGCCAGACGCTGGCCTCTGACGAGACCGCCGACCAGCTGGCCGCGCGCGTAGCCATCTACCGCATGATGCGCCCCGGCGAGCCGCCGACGGAAGACGCCGTCGAGGCGCTGTTCCATCGCCTGTTCTACTCGGCCGACACCTACGACCTGTCGCGCGTCGGCCGCGTGAAGTTCAATGCGCGCGTCGGCCGCGACACGCCGGACGGCCCGATGACGCTGTCCAACGA
>VBDL01000321.1 GCA_005884255.1 Betaproteobacteria bacterium
TCAACATTGGCAAGACGGTCAGCAAGACCTCGCTGGCCGACAGCGTGTTCTCGCTGAACGACGACACCGGCCCCACGACGATCGAGGTGTACATGTCGCGCCTGCGCAAGAAGCTGGCGGACTCCGATGCGTGCATCTTCACGCTGCGCGGGCTGGGCTATCTGCTGAAGCAGTCGTCATCGGCCGCGGCGGCGGACGCGCGCCTGAGTTGAGCGTCCCCATGCGCAGACCGTGGCTTCGCGGCGGGCCGAAGACCTTGAGCCTGAAGGCGCAGCTGTATATCTGGCTGCTCGTGCCCATGCTGGCGCTGATCGCCGCAAGCAGCTGGCTCGCCTACGCCAGCGCATTGGAAATGGCGCACACGGTGTTCGATCGCATGCTGCTCGGCTCGGCGCGCATGATCGGCGAAAGCATTGGCAGCGAGGACGGTCAGCTGCGCGCCGAGCTGCCGCCGGCCGCGCTGGAGAACCTGCAGACGGGGCAGAGTGACCGCGTCTACTACCGTGTCGACGCGCCTGGTGAGGGTCTGCTCGCCGGTGCCTCGGCCTTCCCGCGCTACGAGGGAGCGCTGGCCACCGAGGAATGGCGCAGCTTCGACACGCACTTCCACGGCGAGCCGCTGCGAGTGCTGGCGTTTGCGCAGCCGGTCTATCCCTTCTCGCCGAGCAGCACGGTGATCATTCAGGTGGCCACCACGCAGCAAGGCCAGAGCGCGCTGGCGTGGCACATCTGGCTGCGCTCGGTATGGCCGCAGGCGATGCTGCTCCTGGCGGTTGCGGCGCTCGGCTGGTTCTGGGTGCGCATTGCATTGGCGCCGGTGACGCGCATCAGCGCCGAGGTGCGTCAACACCGCCTGGAGTCCAGCGAACTGATCGCCGTTGATCACGCGCCGCCCGAACTGCGCCCGCTGGTGCGAGCCATCAACGACTACATCGCACGCATCAGCCAGTTCGTCAGCGAGCGCAGCCGCTTCATCTCCAACGCGGCGCACCAGCTCAAGACCCCGATCACCGTGCTCAACACGCAGCTCACCGTCGGACTTCGCAGCGGCGAGAGCGAGCAGAAGCAACGGGCGCTGCTCGGCGGCTATCAGAGCGTGCAGCACTGCAGCCGGCTGATCCATCAACTGCTCACCTTGTCGTCGACAGAGCATGCGCTGGCGCCGCCGATGGCGCCGTCGCCCGTGCGGCTCGTCGACCTGGCTCGCGAGGTGCTCGTGGACCTTGCCGAGCTCGCTCACCACAAGGGCATCGACCTCGGTCTTGTCGCCGGCGACGTTGCGCCGAGCGTGCAAGGCGTGCCGCTGCTGTTGCGCGAATTGATCGCCAACCTGGTGGACAACGCCATCCGCTACACGCCCGAGGGCGGAACCGTCACGGTGTCCTTGCACAACGACGAGGGCGGTGCACGGCTCGAGGTAGAGGACAGTGGCCCGGGCATACCAGCGCACGAGCGTGAGCGAGTCTTCGAGCGTTTCTACCGGCTTGCGGAAACGTCGGGGCAGCAGGGCAGCGGATTGGGCCTTTCCATCGTGCGCGAGATTGCGATGTCTTGCGGGGCGCAGGTGCAGCTGCGGGACAGACCGGGTGGCATCGACGGCTTGCTGGTGCGTGTCGCGTTTGCATCGTCGCACTGAAGTCAACGATCTTCGCGTCAGCCCCGCGCGTCGTCCACGAAGGTGTCGAAGACGAGGCTGCGCAACCACTGGTTCGCAGGTTCCTTGTGGTACTTCGCATGCCAGAACACGTTGATCGCCACCTCGGGCAGCGTTGCCGGATGGCTGACGCAGGCGAGTCCGAACGGCCCGATCAGACGCTGCGCCAGGCGCTCCGGCACCGTGGCCACCAGGTCGGTGGCCTGCAGGATGTGACCGACGCCCACGAAGTGCGGCACCGTGAGCCGGATGTTGCGATCGACGCCGCTGCGCTTGAGCAACTCGTCGACCTTGCCGTGCCCGGTGCCCGCCGACACGACCACCAGGTGCTCGGCGGATGAGAACTCGGCGAGCGAGATCTTCTTCTTGTCCAGCCGATGGCCCTTGCGGAACAGGCACACATAGCGCTGGCGAAACAGGCGGCGCTGGAAGAACCCGGCCTTGAGCTGGGGCAGCAGCCCGATCGCGAGGTCGACCTTGCCGGCCTCCATCTCGTCCTTCAGGTTGACGGCCGTGTTGCGCACCGTGCTGAGCGACACGCCGGGCGCCTCTTGGCGCAACCGGTCCATCAGTGCCGGCAGGAAGTAGATCTCGCCGATGTCGGTCATGCCGATCGTGAAGGAGCGCGTGCTGCTGTGCGGATCGAAGGACGTGCGTTGGTTGATTGCGCTGTGGATCATGCCCAGCGCGTAGGTCACCGACTCGGCCAGCTGGTCGGCGAAGGGCGTGGGCTCCATGCCTGCCGGCGTGCGCAGGAAGAGCTCGTCGCCGAGCAGCTTGCGCAGCCGCGCCAGCGCATTGCTGACCGCCGGCTGCGTCAGGTCGAGGTTCTCCGCCACCTTGGACACGCGTCGCTCGACCAGCAACTGGTTGAACACGACGAGCAGGTTGAGATCGATGTCCTTCAGTTCCATGCGCGGCCAACATTCACGACAGTGATGTGATCTATTCAGGCGATTCTATTGGCTGATTGGCCGCCGCTGGCCATCATGCCGGCCATGGAACTCGTCGTTCGACCTCTGCAGCGTGTGCTCAACGTGCCGCCCGGCGCGAAC
>VBDL01000322.1 GCA_005884255.1 Betaproteobacteria bacterium
CACCGCGTTCGCCTGATCGTCCCGGCCGAGCGCCAGCAGCAGCGCGCCGCTGACGATGGGCAGCCAAATGGCCAGACTCAACAATCCCATTGTTTCTTCTCCGGCCTAGTGAGCGAGCACGCTCATGAGGTAAGGCCACAACTGCCAGGTCATCAGCCCGAAGATGCCGAGGATCATCACCAGCGCGTACCAATAGAGGTAGCCGGTCTGCACCGTGCGCACGATCGCCGCGATGCCGCCCACGGTGCGCGCGGAGCCGTCAATCAGCACGCCGTCGATCAGGCCGACGTCGCCGCCCTTCCACAGGCCCACGCCCACCGCGCGCGCTGCGGGCGCGACGAGGTGCTCGTTGATCCAGTCCATGTAGTACTTGTTCTCGAGCAGGCGATAGATGAAGCCGAAGCGCGCCTTGATCGCCGCCGGAATCGCCGGCTGCTTCAGGTAGAACCACCACGACGACGCCACGCCGGCCAGCGCCAGCCAGAACGGCAGCGACGTGAAGGCATGGCCGGCCATCACCAGCGCACCGTGGAACTCGTGCGCGAGTTCTTCCATCGCCGGATGCTGCTCGACGTTGACGAAGATCGCGTCCTTGAAGAACTCGCCGAACAGCATCGGGCCGATCGTCATGAAGCCGATCACCACCGACGGCACGGCCAGCAGCAGCAGCGGCGCGGTCACGACCCAGGGCGACTCGTGCGGCTTCTCGCCGGGCGCCAAGCCATGGTGATGGTCGGCCGAGGGTTCCTCGTCGTCGGCATCGCCATGGTGGTTGTGGTGTTCCTCCGCGCGGCCGAAGCGCTCCTCGCCATGGAAGACGAGGAAGTACATGCGGAACGAATAGAACGCCGTGACGAACACGCCGGCGGCAACTGCGGCATAGGCGAAACCCGCACCGGCCAAGTGGCTGGCCTTCACCGCCTCGATGATGCTGTCCTTCGAATAGAAGCCGGCGAACAGCGGCGTGCCGATCAGCGCCAGCGAGCCGAGCAGCGAGGTGATCCACGTGATCGGCATGTACTTGCGCAGGCCACCCATGTTGCGGATGTCCTGGTCGTGGTGCATGCCGATGATCACCGAGCCGGCGGCGAGGAACAGCAGCGCCTTGAAGAAGGCGTGCGTCATCAAGTGGAACACCGCCACCGAATACGCCGAGGCGCCCAGCGCCACCGTCATGTAGCCGAGCTGCGACAGCGTCGAGTAGGCGACCACGCGCTTGATGTCGTTCTGGATGATGCCGAGGAAGCCCATGAACAGCGCCGTGATCGCGCCGATCGTCATCACCACCGACAGCGCCGTATCCGACAGCTCGAACAGCGGAGACATGCGCGCCACCATGAAGATGCCGGCCGTCACCATCGTCGCCGCGTGGATCAGCGCGGAGATCGGCGTCGGGCCTTCCATCGAATCGGGCAGCCACACGTGCAGCGGAAACTGCGCGCTCTTGCCCATCGCGCCGATGAAGAGGCAAATGCAGATCACCGTGATCAGCAGCCATTCGGTGCCGGGGAACGCGAGCTTGGCCAGCTCGCCACCCTTGGCAAAGGCCTCGCCGTAGCTCAGCGTGCCGGCGTAAGTAGCGATCAGGCCGATGCCGAGGATGAAGCCGAAGTCGCCGACGCGGTTGACGAGGAAGGCCTTGAGGTTCGCGAAGATCGCGGTCGGCCGCGTGTACCAGAAGCCGATCAGCAAGTACGACACCAGGCCCACCGCCTCCCAGCCGAAGAACAGCTGCAGGAAGTTGTTGCTCATCACGAGCATCAACATCGAGAAGGTGAACAGCGAGATGTAGGAGAAGAAGCGCTGGTAGCCCGGGTCGTCCTCCATGTAGCCGATGGTGTAGATGTGCACCATCAGCGACACGAAGCTCACCACCGCCATCATCATCGCGGTGAGGCCGTCGACGAGGAAGCCGATCTCCATCTTCAGCCCGCCGACCGTCATCCACTCATAGACGGTGGCGTTGAAGCGCGCGCCGTCCACGGCCACGCTCTTGAGCACCATCAGCGAGACGATGAAGGCGATGAAGACGCCGAGGATGGTGACCGTGTGCGCGCCCCGGCGGCCGACGGCCTTGCCGGCCAGGCCGGCGATGAGCGAGCCGGCCAGCGGGGCCAGCGGCACCGTGAGCAACAGATTCTGCGAGAGTTGTGCGGACATGCGTCAGCCCTTGAGATCGTCCAGGTCCTCGACGTTGATCGTCGCGCGATTGCGGAACAGCACGACGAGGATCGCCAGGCCGATGGCCGATTCGGCCGCCGCCACCGTGAGGATGAAGAACACGAACACCTGCCCTGCCATGTCGCCGAGGTAGTGCGAGAAGGCGATGAAGTTCAGGTTGACGGCCAGCAGCATCAGTTCGATGGCCATCAGCAGCACGATCAGGTTCTTGCGGTTGAGGAAGATGCCGATCACCGACAGCGCGAAGAGGATCGCGCCGACCGACAGGTAGTGCCCCAGCGTGATGGGTCCCAGTGCCAAGCCCATCATGCTTTTCCTCCCTGCACCGGCGCTTCGGTCGCCTCCGGTGCTTCGACCACCGGCTTCATCTGCACGATGCGGATGCGATCGGCCTTCTTCGCGCGCACCTGCTCCGACGGGTTGATGTAGCGCGAGTCCTTGCGGCGGCGCAGCGTCAGCGCGATCGCCGCGACGATGGCCACCAGCAGCAGCACTGCGGCCAGCTGCAGCGGGTACAGGTACTTGGTGTAGACCTCGATGCCCAGCAGCTTGGAGTTGCCGAGCTTCGCGGCCGCGGCATCGAGCGCGGGCACCTGCGCCTCGCTCAGGCGGAAGCCGCCCATCAGCACCAGCGCCATCTCCAGCGCGATCAGCGCGGCGATCAGCCCGGCCAGCGGGAAGTGCTTCCAGAAGCCCACGCGCAGCGCATCGGTGTTGACGTCCAGCATCATCACCACGAAGAGGAACAGCACCATCACCGCGCCCACGTAGACGAGCACCAGCGCGATGGCGAGGAACTCCGCCCGCAGCAGCATCCACACGCAGGAGGCGCTGAAGAAGGCGAGGACGAGGAACAGCGCGGCGTGCACCGTGCTGCGCGCCGTGATGACGCGGAACGAGGCGAACAGCAGCGCCGCCGAGAAGAGGTAGAAGAGTCCGGTCTGCATGACGGCTTTAGCGGTACTTGGCGTCGGCCGCCTTGGCTGCCGCGATTTCTGTTTCGTAGCGGTCGCCGACCGCGAGCAGCATGTCCTTCGTGAAGTACAGGTCGCCGCGCTTCTCGCCGTGGTATTCGAAGATGTGCGTCTCGACGATCGAATCCACCGGGCAGCTCTCCTCGCAGAAGCCGCAGAAGATGCACTTGGTCAGGTCGATGTCGTAGCGCGTCGTGCGGCGCGTGCCGTCCTCGCGCTGCTCGCTCTCGATCGTGATGGCCAGCGCCGGGCACACGGCCTCGCAGAGCTTGCAGG
>VBDL01000323.1 GCA_005884255.1 Betaproteobacteria bacterium
CCTGCGTTAGGAGGCTGCCTCGCAGCCTCCTAGGCCAAATTGCGCAACTCGCGCAGCGCCACCGACAGCATGGCCAGGTCCGCCGCCTTGGCATCGCCCAGTTCGGTGAGCAGGCGCTGCGCGCGCTCGAGGCCGAGCGCATTGTTCGCCTCCCACGCGGCGAGCATCTGCGTGGCGCCGCCTTCGCCGCCGCTCAAGACCTCGTGCGTGATCGAGCGCTGCAGCCCGAAGAGGTCGTCGCCGAGTGCGCCACGGGCCAGGCTCTGCCAGTAGCTGTCTGCCGTCAGGGCCTCGATCTGCTGGCGCAACCGCGCCAGCCCGAGCCGGGCGGCGACGCGCGCATGCACCTCGGCCACCTCGACCACGCTGCGATGAGCGCTCTCGGCGACTTCGGCAATGTCCAGCGCCGCATACAGCCCCTCGGCGCTGGCCACGCGCAGCGCCAGCGGTGCCGGCACGCCGGCCGCGATCCAGGCGATGGCCTTCGGCGACGCGGCGGCCTCGTCGGCCAGTTTCTCGCGCAGCGCGTCCACCGCCGGCGTGAAGCGCTTGAAGGTCTGCTCCATCGGCTCGGACAAGCGCTTGTAGCGCAGGAACCAGGCGGTGGCGCGGGCGGTGAGCCAGCCCTCCTCGATCAGCATCTCCGACTGCACGCTGTCGCTGACCTTGTTGTCCAGTGCCTCGATCAGCTGCCACAGCGCGACATGGCCCATCACCTCGCGCGTGGCGAGGTAGGCGCGCACCACCTGCGCCGGCTTCGCACCGGTCATGTCGGCGATGCGGTGCGTGAACGTCGTGCCGACACGATTGACCATGCTGTTGAGCACATGTGTGGCGACGATCTCGCGCTTCAGCGGATGGCGCGGGATGTGGGTGCCGAACTTCTCGCGCAGTTGCGCCGGGAAGTAGCGGGCCAGCGCGCTGCCGATCCACGGGTCCTCGGGCAGATCGGAGGCGAGGATCTCGTCAAACAGCCACATCTTGCAGTAGGCCAGCAGCACGGCGCGCTCGGGCGTCGTCAGGCCGATGCCGCGCGCCGCGCGCTCGGCGATCTCGTCGTCGGTGGGCAGGAACTCGATCGCGCGATTCAAGCGGCCCGCCTTCTCGAGGAAGCGCATGAAGCGCGCCTCCTGGTCGAGCAGCCGCACACCGAGGCGGTGGGTCACCGACAGCGCCTGCGTCTGGAAGTAGTTGTCGCGCAGCACCAGCGCGGCCACGTCGTCGGTCATCTGCGCGAGCACCGTGTTGCGCTGCTTCTCGGTGATCTCGCCCTCGGCCACCGCGAGGCCGAGCAGGATCTTGATGTTGACCTCATGGTCCGAGGTGTCGACGCCGGCGGAGTTGTCGATCGCGTCGGTGTTGATCGACACGCCGCCCAGCGCCGCCTCGATGCGCCCGCGCTGCGTGAAGCCGAGATTGCCGCCCTCGCCCACCACCTGGCAGCGCAGATCGCGGCCATTGATGCGCAGCCCATCGTTGGCGCGGTCGCCCACCTCGGTGTGCGACTCGCTGCTCGCCTTCACGTAGGTGCCGATGCCGCCGTTGTAGAGCAGGTCCACCGGCGCCTTGAGGATCGCGCTGAGCAGTTCGGTCGGTGCCAGCCGCTCGGCGGCGATGCCGAGCACCGCTCGCGCCTGTGGCGAGACGGGAATCGACTTCTCCGAGCGGGCCCACACGCCGCCGCCGTCGGAGATGAGCGACGTGTCGTAGTCGGCCCACGACGAGCGCGGCAGCTTGAACAGCCGCTCGCGCTCGGCGAACGACGCCGCCACATCGGGGTTGGGGTCGATAAAGATGTGGCGGTGGTCGAAGGCAGCCAACAGCCGGATGTGTGGCGACAGCAGCATGCCGTTGCCGAACACGTCGCCCGACATGTCGCCGATGCCGACCACCGTGAACTCACTGCTCTGAATGTCTCGGCCCTTCTCGCGGAAGAAGCGCTTCACGCTCTCCCACGCACCACGCGCGGTGATGCCCATGGCCTTGTGGTCGTAGCCGACGCTGCCGCCGGAGGCGAAAGCGTCGCCGAGCCAGTGGCCGTATTCCTTGCTCACCGCATTGGCATGGTCGGAGAAGGTCGCCGTGCCCTTGTCGGCCGCCACCACGAGGTAGGGGTCATCGTCGTCGTGGCGCACCACCTGCGGCGGCGGCACGACGAGCGTGCCGGCGAGGTTGTCGGTGAGGTCGAGCAGGCCGCGCAGGTAGTCCTGGTAGCAGGCGATGCCCTCCTTCAAGTAGGCGTCGCGGTCGGAGGCCGGCGGCGCCTTCTTCAGCACGAAGCCGCCCTTGGAGCCCACCGGCACGATGACGGTGTTCTTCACCATCTGCGCCTTCACGAGACCGAGCACCTCGGTGCGGAAGTCTTCCGGCCGGTCGGACCAGCGCAAGCCGCCGCGCGCCACCTTGCCGCCGCGCAGATGGATGCCCTCGAAGCGCGGCGAGTAGACGAAGATCTCGTACAGCGGCTTCGGCTCGGGCAGCCCCGGCACCTCGGCCGACACGAATTTGAAACTCGCGAAGCTGCGCCGCGCCCCCGCCGCACCCGAGTGGCCGACGCCCGTGCGCCAGTAGTTCGTGCGCACCGTCGCCTGGATCAGCGCCAGCAGCTGGCGCAGCACGCGGTCTTCGGAGAGGTTGCTGACGCGGTCCAGCGCCTGCTCGATGGCATTGACCTGCGAGCGCTCGGCCTGCGGGTCGCGCGCCGCCGGATCGAAGCGCAGCTTGAACAGCGCGACCAGCATGCGCGCGATGCGCGGATGCATGCCCAGCGCCGCCTCGATCGCGCCCTGCGACAGCGCGAAGCCGATCTGCTTCAGGTACTTGGCATAGGCGCGCAGCACGACGATCTCGTCGGCCGCCAGCCCGGCACGCAGAAGCAGTCTTCGAACGGGCGCGCCAGCACGTCGGGCTCGATCTCTTCGGCGGCGCTGGCCTGCAGCTCGAAATCGTGCAGCGAGATCGATCCCGCATCGCTGGCGATGCGGTGGTTCTGCTCGCCGAGCACGCGCACGCCCATGTGCTCGAGCATCGGCAGGCTGTCGGACAGCACGATCGGCTCGCCCAGCCGATACACCTTGAAGCCCAGCGCGTCGGGCGCCGCACCGAGCGGGTGGTAGAGCGCGAGCGCGAGCGGCGCCTCGGGCGTCAGTGCCGCGATCTTGCGCACGTCGGGCACGGCGGCGCGCGCGGCCACGCTCTCGCGGTATTCCGGCGGGAAGGCCAAGCTCCAGCGCTTGTACAGCTCGATGCCGCGCGCTTCTCCCTCGGCCTCGATCAGCGCATCGCGCAGCTGGTCGGGCCAGCGCCGTGCGGCGGCAGTGAGCTTGACCTCGAGCTCCTTGCGATCGAAGGCCGGCAGCTGGCCCGGCGTCGTGCGCACCGTGAGGCGCTGCTGCCGGCAAAGGCCTCCATCAGGATGCGCTGGAACTTGATGCGCAGATCCGTCGCGTAGGCCTCGCGCGGCACATAGACCAGGCAGGACACGAAGCGGTAGAACGGGTCGCGACGTACGAACAGGCGCAGTCGCTGGCGGTCGCCGAGCGCGAGGATGCCGAGCGCCTGCTCGTAGAGCTCGTCGTCGGAGATCTGGAACAGCTCGTCGCGCGGGTAGGTCTCGAGGATGTGATCCAGCGCCTTCGCCAGGTGCCCCCCCGGCGGCAGCCCTGCGCGCTCGGCAATGGCCTCCACCTTGCCGCGCAGCAGCGGCGTCTCTGACACGCGGGCGCTGTACGCCGTGGTCGTGAAGAGACCGAGGAAACGGTGCTCGCCAACCACCTGGCCTTGCGCGTCGTAGCGCTTGACGCCGACGTAATCGGTGTAGCCCGGCCGGTGCACGGTGGAGCGCGTGTTGGCCTTGGTGACGATGACCAGCGGCGTCGGTGCATGCGCCAGCGCACGCGAGTTGGCGGGCAGCAGCGCGACATGGCCGGCCGCCTTCTCCGTCTCGCTCTCGCGCAGCACGCCCAGGCCGCTGCCGGGCACCAGGCGCAGCGCGTCCTGACCCTGCTCGGTGACCAGGTCATGCTGACGGTAGCCGAGCAAGGTGAGGTGGTTGTCGGCCAGCCATTCGAGGAAAGCGTGGCTCTCGGCCACCAGCGCAGGCGGCAACGACGCCGGCATCGCCACCAGTTCGGCAGTGGCTTCGTGCAGGCGCGCGAGCATGGCCTGCCAGTCCTCCACGGCAGCACGCACATCGCCGAGCACACGCTCGATGCCGGCCACCAGCTCGCTGCGCTGCTGCGGGTCGACCAGCCGGTCGACCTCGATGTGCATCCACGATTCGCGCGCCGCCTGAGGCGCCTCGTTGCGCGAGCGGATCGTCGTGACGCTGCCGTCGGCGCCGCGCTCGACGGCGAAGATCGGGTGCACGATCAGGTGCAGCGTCAGGCCCTGGCGGTTGATCTCGGCCGCCGTCGAGTCGACGAGGAAGGGCATGTCGTCGTTGACGATCTCGATCACCGAATGGCGCGAGGCCCAGCCATGCTCGGCCACGGTCGGGCTGAGCACGCGCACCCTGGGCCGGCCCGGCGCTCGCACGGCGCCGAACTGCCAGTGAGACAGCAGCGCGCCGCACAGGTCCTCGGGCGTGCGCTCGGCCAGGTCATCGGTATCGAGCTGGCGGAAGTACTCGCGCGCAAAGTCCTCGACCAGCGGCCGCTGCGCGGCACTCAGGTGAGTGGCCGCGAGTTCTCGTACCGCATCGATTCTTTCGCGACGCAGCGTCTCGGCGGAGGCGTTCATCGGCCGGTCTCCTCTTGATGTTCTTGGGAGCGCAGCTTACGCCGGTCGGGCCAAAACAAAACAGGCTAGCTCCTGCGAGCGAGGACCTCCCTGGCGCGCGCCAGCATCTGGCGCCCGGCCTGCGTCAGGAAGAGTCTAGTGGAGCCCGGGAAATCCCCCAGACATTTCGTCAACAATCGTGTATACACTTTTGCCACGTCGCCGCGGAGCCCGCGCAAGGCATGCCCAGCAAGCCGCACGTGGTTGCGACGTACGCTTCTCACAGAGCCCGCTGTGGTGAGGGCAAAGTGCATCGATGATCCGATGCGCTTTCGCCCACGCTTTCCTGTTGCTGTGTGAGGAGACACCCATGTCGGCCAACGCTGTCCACCCCGTCGACGAGCGACTGCCCGCGGCCCGCCTCGCTGCGCTGGGCCTCCAGCACGTGCTGGTGATGTACGCCGGCGCGATCGCCGTGCCGCTGATCGTCGGCCGTGCGCTCAAGCTCTCTCCCGAACAGGTGGCGCTGCTGATCTCGGCAGACCTGTTCTGCTGCGGCCTCGTCACCTTGATCCAGTCGCTGGGCTTCGGTCGGCACTTCGGCATCAGGATGCCCGTCATGATGGGCGTCACGTTCGCGGCGGTCGGCCCGATGGTTGCCATGGCCAACGCGCAGAGCGGCCCGGACGGCGCGCGCGCCATCTTCGGGGCCATCATCGGGGCGGGCATCCTGGCCATCCTGATCGCGCCCTTGATGAGCCGATTGCTGCGCTTCTTCCCGCCCGTCGTCACCGGCACGATCATCGCGATCATCGGCATCAGCCTGATGCGCGTGGGCATCGGCTGGGCGATGGGTGGCCCTGCCCCCGCGGCGCAGAGCGTGGACGTCCCGAAGCTCGTGGCGATGGTCGACAGTGCCAAGGCCGCTCAAGTCGCGGCGGCCGCCACCTCAGCCAGCGCGCCAGCAGTCAAGCTGGGCCCGATCCCGATGATCGACAACCCGGCCTACGGCGCGTTGGACAACATGGCGATTGCCGCCATCGTGCTCATCGTCATCTTAACATCGCCGTGCTGCTCGGCATCGTTTTCGGCTGCGTGGTTGCGGTGGCCATGGGCAAGATGGGCTTCGACAAGGTGGTCAAGGCGCACTGGTTCGACGTCGTGACCCCCTTCGCCTTCGGCATGCCCACCTTCGACGTGGTGATGGTCCTGACGATGACGCTGGTGATGATCGTCGTGATGATCGAGTCGACGGGCATGTTCCTCGCGCTGTCGGAGATGACCGGCAAGAAGGTCGGGCCCAGCGACCTGTCCGCAGGCCTTCGCACCGACGGCCTGGGCACCGTGATCGGAGGCCTCTTCAACACGTTTCCGTACACCAGCTTCTCGCAAAACGTCGGCCTGGTCGGCGTGACCGGAGTGAAGAGCCGCTGGGTTTGCGTGGCAGCCGGCGCGATCATGATCGTGCTCGGCATGCTTCCCAAGATGGCGGCGATGGTCGAATCGGTGCCGACCTTCGTGCTCGGCGGCGCCGGCCTCGTGATGTTCGGCATGGTCGCGGCCACTGGCATCCGGATCCTCGCCAACGTCGACTTCAAGGGCAGCCGCAACAACCTCTACATCGTCGCCATCTCGATCGGTGCCGGCATGATTCCGTTGGTGGCGCCGCGCTGGACGCAACAAATGGCGCACGGCCTCCATCCGCTGCTCGAGTCCGGCATCCTGCTGACCTCGATTTCGGCAGTGCTTCTGAACATGTACTTCAACGGCAGCAGAGCCGACGAGGGCGCGGCGATCGAGGCCGCAAAGGCCGCCGAGGCGCATTGACGGCGCTACGGCGGGGCCAACGCTTACGAGGAGGACCACACCGCCCGCACCGGCAACGCCAGCGTGAAGCTGAATGCGCTGCCGAGGCCGCGTTTGCTGCGGACCTCCACCGTCCCGCCCATGGCCTGCACCAGTTGCTGGCAGATCGCGAGTCCGAGCCCGGTGCCCTCGGCCCGGTGCGCGGCGTCGCACGCCTGCTCGTACGGCTCGAAGATGCGACGCAGGTCCTCTTGGGCCAGGCCGACGCCCGTGTCTTCGACCTCGAAGCGGATGCGGGCCTGCGAGGCCGTGAGATCCACGCAGCGCACGCGCAGCACCACACCACCTGCATCGGTGAATTTGATGGCGTTGCCCAGAAGGTTCAGCAGCACCTGGCTCAAGCGCCGACCGTCGGCCACGACGATGGGCGGCAACGAGGGGTCCAGCTCGCAGCCGAGCGACAGCCGCTTCTCCGTGGCCTTGACGCGCATCAGGCCCGCCACGGTCTGTGCGAGATCCGGCAGGTACACGTCTGCAGGCGTGAGATCGACGTTGCCCCGTTCGATCTTCGCCAGATCGAGCAACTCGTTGATCAGCAGCAACAGGTGCTTGCCGCCTTGTTCGATGGTGTGCAGCGCCGCGCGCTGCTTGTCGCCCAGGCTGGACTCGCGCTGCAGCAGCGCGGCGTAGCCGAGCACGGCATTCAGCGGCGTGCGAAGCTCGTGGCTCATGGCCGCGAGGAACTCCGTCTTGGCGCGCGTCGCCTGCTCGGCCAGCAGCTTCGCTGCGCGCAATGCCTCTTCGGCGGCCTTGCGCTCGGTGATTTCGTAGTTGATGCCGACCAGGCCGATGATGCGCCCCGCCTCGTCGCGCAAGGGCACCTTGGTGGTCATCAGCCAGGCCTCCTTGCCGGAGCGGGAATAGAACACGTGCTCCTCGTGGTCCAGCATGGGCTGCCCGCTGCTCAGGACCTGCCGTTCCTCGTCGAAGTACTGCTGCGCGGCGTCTGGCGCGTAGAAGTCGAAGTCGGTCTTGCCCAGCAGCTCCTCGGGGTCGCTGGCGCCCATGCCGATCGCCACGGCGCGGTTGGCGAAGGTGAAGCGGCCGGCCGTGTCCTTGGCATAGATGCGATGCGGCACGTTGTCGGCCAGCGTGTGCAGCAACGTGTGTTCGAAGGTCTGGTACGGCATGGTCTTCCTCGGCTTCAACTCCCCACGTTGCCCATGCCGACACCGTACCGCATCGGGGTATCCACCAGTGCGGCTGCGTCGGAGACGATGCGGCGCTCGAAGCGTCTCGGCGTTTGCTCTGATTCGCCGTGGCTATGCGATTACTTGCCACCTTTCGATTTCAACCGAGGAGTGATTCCGATGGCAACGACCACCCTTTCCAATCGCGCGACTGCAGCTGCGAGCAATGTCCAGGACCAGCTGGCCCTGCTAGGCCGCATCCTCATCGCCTACCTGTTCGTTCCTTCCGGTCTCGGCAAGCTCATGGGCTTTGCCGGAACCGTCGACCACATCGCTGCGGCCGGTCTGCCGTTGCCGCAGCTCGGCGCGGTGATTGCGGTCGTGATCGAGCTCGGCTTCGGCATCGCATTGCTGCTGGGCTACAAGACCCGCTGGACCGCGATCGCGATGGCCGTCTTCACCGTGGCGGCTGCCCTCTTCTTCCACAAGTTCTGGGCCGCACCCGAAGCGCAGCACATGATGCAGAAGATCAACTTCGACAAGAACATCGCCATCGCCGGCGGGCTGCTGGCCCTGGCCGCATTCGGCCCGGGCCGCTACAGCATCGACAAGCGCGGCTGAGCCGCGTCGGCTGTCACCTCATCGCCGGGGTCGTGCGTTCGAATTCAGGCGCCGCTGTGTCGGAAACACAGCCCACCCGTAGCGCTGCTGGACCCAGCCCCACAGCCCCTGCTTGAAGAAGATCGTGACGATGATCGCCATCAACCCCAAACCCAGCAGGTACCAGGTGCCGTAGTGACTGAAGAACTTGTTCAGCGCCCAGAAGATGAGGGCGCCGACGATCGGCCCCTCGATGCGGCCGATGCCGCCGATGACGACCATGAAGATCGCGAATGCCGTCCAGTTGACGCTGAAGGCGGCGTCCGGGCTGATGCGCAGGTTGCTCAGGAAGTACAGCGCGCCGGCCAGCGCCGCGCCGATGGCCGCAACGACGTACACGGCGAGTTTCATGCCACGCACGTCGATGCCCTGTGATTCGGCGGCGACCTCGTTGTCGCGGATCGCCAGCAGCGCCAGGCCACGCTTGCTGCGCAGGAACAGATACACCAGCGTGATCGCGGCAATGACGCAGACCAGCGCAGTCCAGTAGGTGACGCCTTCGCGTGTGGCTATGTCGATGCCGCGCAGCGCCGTCAGGCTGGTGCCCGAGCCACCGCCGCCGACGACGCTCAGGTTCGCGAACGAGAGCCTGAACACCTCGGCAATCACCCACGTGCCGATCGCGAAGTACCCGCCCTGCAAACGAAACGCGACATAGGACACCGGCAGCGCAACCACACCCGCTGCGAGGGCGCCCAGAGGCACCGCGATGAACGGGTTGACACCGGCGAAGTTGCCGAGCGCGAGCATCGCGTAGCCGCCGAGTCCGAAGTAGGCCTGCTGGCCGATGCTGACCATGCCGCCGTAGCCCGCCAGCAGGTTCCACATCATCGCGAAGATCAGGTAGCAGGCGATCTCGACGAACTCGCGCATCCAGCTCGATTCGCCCCACCATGGCAGGCTGGCCGCCAACGCAATGGCCGCGGCGGCGGCGACCCACGCCATCTGGCGAGCCGCACGGTTCGCCGACGAACCGATGGACACCGAAGGAGGCATCGGCGCCGAATGCTCAGGCTGCAAGGAAAGGATCGTGTTCATGGATGGCCTCAGCGTGTTCTCGGAAAGAGCCCGCGCGGCCGCACG
>VBDL01000324.1 GCA_005884255.1 Betaproteobacteria bacterium
AGCCAGGTGAACAACGCCCGGCGCGAGCTCGATCAGATCCAGGACACCGCGATTTACCGTGCCCGCCGCGCCGTGCGCTCGGCCGACCGCACGGTGAGGGATCACCCCTACGCCACCCTCGGCGCCGTGGCCGGCGTGGGCCTGGTGATCGGCTGGTTGTTGTCGCGCAGGGACTGAGCGACCCGCCCGCGCGCCGGTGCGGCCACCGGCGGCTCGATGCTGATGCGGCCATCGGCTGCAGTGGTGACGTGCGCCTCTAGCAGGTACCAGCGCGACAGGGCGAGGAACTTCCTGATCGCTTCGTCGTCGGGAATGGCGTGGCGCATGGGTGGCTTTCCGGCGTTGTCGACTGCACCTTACGCCCGCTGCGCGACAAGCGCTTGACAATCCCCGCACCCTCAGTGGTGCTAAATGACAGCCCCGCGTCGCCTTGCGGCTCCTCGCCCCCGAGGGGCTGTCGCTTCGCCTTGGGGCGGCCCGGCGGCTGCGCTCGAAGCTTGCTCGCCTGCGGCTGCGGGACTACTGGCGTTGCGCGGCGTCGAGCAGCGCGATGACCTCGTCGTCCTCGACCTGGTGGAAGTCGCCGTAGTGGCAGCCCACGGCATGAAAGAAGCTCGGCTGCGCCGGGCAGACGACATCGTCGACCTCGCTGCGCAGCTCGGCCACCGTATCGGCCGCGGCCACGGGGACGGCGAGGACCAGGCGCTGCGGCGCCACGCGGCGCAGCGCCTTCAGCGCGGCGCGCACTGTGGTGCCGGTGGCGATGCCGTCATCGACCAGCACCACGGTGCGGCCGGCCAGCGGTTGCGCCGGCCGACCGCGCAGGTACAGCGCACGCCGCCGCGCGATCTCCTGCAGCTGCTGCGCCGCCTCGGCCTCGATGTAGTCGCGCGAGACGCCGCCGTATTGCATCGTCTCGGCATCGATCACGATTTCCGGCGGGTCGCCCTCGACGACCGCGGCCACCGCCAACTCGGGCTGCCACGGCGCGCCGATCTTGCGCACCAGCAGCAGATCCAGCGGCGCCCGCAGCACCCGCGCCACCTCGGCGCCCACCGCCACCCCACCGCGCGGCAGCGCGAGCACGACCGGGTCGACGAGCCCGAGTGCGGCCACCTGCCCGCCGAGCACGCGGCCGGCCTCTTGGCGGTCGGCAAAGGCTTGCGTGAACACGGCGCCATCATGCGCCGGCATCGCGAGGATGTCAGCGCCGGTCCGGGCCGTCGGTGATCTTCCACTCGGTGCACTGGAAGCGGCCGTCGGTGGTGAGCCGCGTCAGCAGCGCGTCGTCGGCATAGACGAGCCTGCCGTCCACGCACTGCATCACACCGCCCGCCTGCGCGCTCAGGCGGCTGGCCACCGTGGTGCCGTCCCACACGCCGGCCGCCACCCACAGCGAGCCGTACAGGCCACCGACACAGGCGAACACGGCGAGCGGAACCTTCAATGCGGGGGCGAGCAGCATGGCAGCAGTCTGCCGTCGCGACCGCGCGGCGCGCAAACGCGATCGCGTGCACTGCTGCGCGGCTGTTGCATCCGCTTGCAAAAACGCCCCCGAGTTCACACGCCCTGCTTGACCCAGCCGGCGGCGACGATCATTTCCACGTGGTCGTCGGAGAAGTACAGCCGGTCTTCCACCTGCGCGATCTCGAAGTAGCGCTGCGGGTGGTGCAGCAGGTTGCCGGTGGACGACAGGTCGATGACCCAGCGGTTGGGCCGCCGGCGCTGCGCCAGGTAGCGCAGCTCGAAGGGCTGCAGCCGCAGGCCACCATCGGCGGCGAAGACGCCGAGCTTGTCGTTGCGCGCCTGCGCCACCCAGCGCCGCGCATCGCGCAAGGCGGATTCGTGCTGCGCCACATCGGCCGCCGTGCCCGGCTTCAGCACCGCCGCCGGCAGCGAGCCCTGCTGGCGGAACGGGTTGACGTTGGGCCAGATGAAGTACGGCAGCGCCAGGCCGGCCTGCAGCATGCGTTCGTTGTAGGTCGGCGGGCGGCCCTGCGCCTCGCGCTGGTCGCGGTTCACGTAGGCGAGCAGCCGGCCGTAGCGGTCGACCACGTCGGCGGCGAAGCGCAGGAAGAGGCGGAAGCTTTCGTTGCTGAGCTGCTGCGCCGCGATGTCCTGCGTCACCTGCTGCTCGAGAAAGGCCTGCGCCTGCCTGGCCAGCGCCGCGTGGTTGGCGGCACAGCCGGCGCCCATCTTGGGCGCCACGTGGGCACGCAGCGCGGGGTCGATCACGAGCGCGCCGTACTCCTGCGCGAAGGGGTCGCTCAGGAAGCGCTCCCAATCCGCGTTGTCGATCGACGTGAATGCCGTCTTGCCCGGCAGGCGGAAACTGATCTCCGGCGTGTCGATGCCGAGGAAGCGCAGCCCGAAGTTGCCGAGCGCGCGCACCGCGAAGGTGTCGCCGTCGTGCACCGCCTTGTGCGGCGTGTCGATGCCTTGCGCATTCGCGCCGAGGCCGAAGTGCCCGGTGACCTTGTCCTGGATGGATTCGAGTGCCTTGGCCATGGCGTCCTCTCCTGTGCTGATGGTGCGCAAGGTTGTAGGAGATCGGCGACGGCAGCGACATCCCCACTTCATAGGGCAAGATGCGCGCTTCCACTGTCCAACCCGGAGTGCCCTCGCATGACCTCGACCCGAGCCAGCACCGCCGACAAGCGGCGCGCCTTTCATCAACTGCACGCGGCCGGATGCTTCGTCATCCCCAACCCCTGGGATGTGGGCAGCGCGCGCATGCTGCAAGGGCTGGGCTTCAAGGCGCTGGCCACCACCAGTTCCGGGTTCGCCTGGTCGCACGGCCACGCGGACAACAGCGTCACGCGCGACATGGTGCTGGCACACCTGGCCGACATCGTCGCGGCGACCGATGTGCCGGTGAACGCCGATTTCGAAAGCGGCTTCGCGCCTGACGCTGCCGGCGTGGCGCAAAGCGTACGCCTGGCCGTCGAGACCGGCGTGGCCGGGCTGTCGATCGAAGACGCCACCGGCGACGCCGATCGGCCGCTGTACACGCTCGGCGAAGCCACCGAGCGCGTGCGCGCGGCGCGGCGCGCGATCGACGAGGCGGGCGGCGACACGCTGCTCGTCGGGCGCGCCGAGTGCTTCCTCGTCGGCCGGCCCGACCTCGACGAGACGATCGCGCGCCTGAAGGCCTATGCGCAGGCGGGCGCAGACTGCCTCTATGCGCCGGGTCTGAGCACGCGGGAGCAGATTGCGGCGGTGGTCGCCGCGGTCGCACCCAAGCCGGTGAACCTGCTGGTCGGCTCAACCAGCGAGCTGACGCTGGCAGACATCGCCGCCTTGGGCGTGCGCCGCGTCAGCGTCGGCGGCGCACTGGCGCGCACGGCCTGGGGCGCGTTCATGCGGGCCGCGAAGCTGATGGCCGAGCAGGGCCGCTTCGATGGCTTCGCCGACGCTGCGTCGGGCAAGGACCTCAACGCGTTCTTCGGCGAATAGGACCGCGCGGGATCAGGCCGCCGAGATCAAGGCAAGCAGCTTCTGGCTGCGCCGCCGCAGCACCGAGGATTCGCTGGACAGGCCGCGCCGCGCGCATTCGCCGGCGTAGGCCATGTCGCGCCGCAGGCGCGACAGATCCACCCACCAGCCCAGGCCCGCCATCAGCCATTTGAAGTCGACCAGATCCAGGAACACGGCGTCGCATGCCAGTGTGTCTTCAGTGGTCGCGTCCATGGTGTCTCCTTTAGTTACGGCGTCACGTCGCTTCGCGACATGAGCCTGCTCTGAAGCGCAGAGCGCTTTATGAACTGCTGGCGCAACTCTAGGCGGCGACGCTGCGTGTGGCGCCTGCAGAATGGCACCTCGCGCCCGTGCGGGAGGGCACGACCTCGGCATGACGAAGGTCACCCGGGCAGCCTTTTTCCGATTCTTGACCGCGGTCAACGGTGCGTTCGCGAGGCGGCGGCGATAGTCCTTCGCACATGA
>VBDL01000325.1 GCA_005884255.1 Betaproteobacteria bacterium
CCGTTCGAGCCGGTGTGAGAGAAGAAGTTGTGGTCGGCCATGTCGCGCGAGTGGCCGTAGGCCGCGTTGGCGAGCGCCGTGTTCCACGCCACCGCCGCGGCCGGCGCGAAGTTGCCGTGCATGCCGCAGCTCGCCCCCTGCGCGCGCTTGGCGTTGACGATGCGCAGCGCGTCGACCTGGAAGTTCGCCAGACCGCAACCGATGTCCGCAGCGACGGGCATGGCCGCGGTGGCGCCGCCATCGCCGCCGCCGCCACCACACGCCTGCAGCGCCAGCAGCACGGCCATCCAGCGCATCGCTCTCATGACGTGAGATTACGCTGTGCAAGCGTGCGATTTGTGCACAATCGCACGGCACGCTACCGCGTGCATTCCTTCAGCACACGCCTGCACCCCATGGCCGAGACCGTTGCCGCTCCGTCGAAACTGTCGCAACTGAATATCGACCGCGGCGCGCTGGCGCCGCTGCGCCGCCGACGCCGGCCCTGGCTGTGGTGGGTCGTTGGCGCGGTGCTGCTGCTGATCGCCGCGTTTGCCGCCTTCGGGCCGCACCGCTTCGAGGTGCAGACCGCCTCGGTGCAGAGCGCTTATCCGACGCAGCAGTACGCGCAGCTCACCGCGTCGGGCTATGTGGTGGCGCAGCGGCGCGCCGCGGTGTCGTCCAAGGCCACCGGCCGGCTCGTCGAGCTCAAGGTACGCGAAGGCTCGGTAGTGAAGAAGGACGAGATCATCGCTCGCATCGATGCGAGCGACGTGCAGGCCAGCATCCTCGCCGCGCAGGCCGGCGTGCGCCAGGCCGAGGCCGGCTTCGGCCATGCGCAGGCGCAGCTGAAGCAGGCGCAGGTCGAGCAAACCAATGCCGAGGCGGAACTGAAGCGCACGCTCGGGCTGCAGGCGCAGGGCTTCGTGTCGCCGCAGGCGGTGGATGCGGCTCAGACGCGCGCCAACACCGCGCATGCCGCGGTCGCGGCGGCCGAGGCCGGTTTGGGCCAAGCGCGCGCCAGCATCGGCCAGGCACAGGCGCAGCTCAAGGTGCAGCAGGTCAACGAGGACTACACGCAGATCCGCGCGCCCTTCGACGGCGTGGTGCTGGTGAAGAACGCCAACGTCGGCGACATCATCTCGCCGTTCTCCAGCGCCACCAGCACGCAGGGCGCGGTGGTGACGATGGCCGACATGAGCACCTTGGAGGTCGAGGCCGACGTGTCGGAGAGCAATGTTGCGAAGATCAAGCCCGAGCAGCCGGTGGAGATCACGCTCGATGCGCTGCCCGACACGCGCTTTCGCGGCAGCGTCGCGCGCATCGTGCCCACCGTCGATCGCGCGAAGGCCACGGTGATGACCAAGGTGCGCTTCGAGAGGCTCGACGCGCGCATCCTGCCGGAGATGAGCGCAAAGGTGAATTTCCTGTCCCGCCCGGCGACCGAGGCCGACCAGAAGCCGGTGACCGCGGTGAACCCGAAGACGGTGACCGAGCGCGACGGCCGCAAGGTCGTGTTCCGCCTGAAGGACGACACGGTCGAAGCGGTGCCGGTGACGCCCGGGCGCCTGCTCGGCGATGCGCTGGAGGTGACCGGCACGCCGCTGAAGTCCGGCGACAAGCTGGTGCTGTCGCCCGATGCGAAGCTGCAAGCCGGCGCGAAGGTCAGCATCGCGGCGGGCAAGTGAATCCGATGTTCGCCGCCGAGCCCCGCGCCGAGACTGGCGGCGGCGCGCCGCCGCCGCTGATCCGCATCCGCGAGCTGGCCAAGGCTTATCGCCGCGGCGAGCAGACGGTGCCGGTGCTGCAGCACATTGCGCTGGACGTACAGCGCGGCGAGTTCGTCGCGCTGATGGGGCCGAGCGGCTCGGGCAAGAGCACCTTGCTGAACCTGATCGCGGGCATCGACAAGCCGAGCGCCGGCACGATCGCGATCGGCGGCGTCGACATCGGGACCCTGAGCGAAGGCGAGCTGGCCGATTGGCGCGCCGCCAACGTCGGCTTCATCTTTCAGTTCTACAACCTGATGCCGGTGCTCAACGCGTTCGAGAACGTCGAGCTGCCGCTGCTGCTCACCGGCTTGTCGGCGCGCGAGCGCGAGGCGCGTGTCGCCGCGGTGCTGGGGCTGGTGAGCCTCACCGACCGCGCCGACCACTATCCCAACGAGCTGTCCGGTGGCCAGCAGCAGCGCGTGGCCATCGCGCGGGCGCTGGTCACCGACCCGCTGCTGATCGTGGCTGACGAGCCGACGGGCGACCTCGACCGCGTCACCGGCGAGGAGGTGCTGTCGCTGCTGGAGCAGCTGGTGCGCGAGCTCGGCAAGACCATCGTGATGGTCACGCACGACCCGAAGGCGGCGGCGAAGGCGCAGCGCATCGTGCACCTGGAGAAGGGCGTGCTGGTCGACGAGGTCAGCGCCTAGAACACATCATGTTCCTGCTCAAGCTGCTGCTGAGGAACGCCTTCCGCCACAAGCTGCGCACGGCGCTGACGATGGTCGGCCTGGTGGTGGCGATCTGCGCCTTCGGCCTGCTGCGCACGATCCTCGATGCGTGGTACGCCGGCGTCGAGGCCAGCTCGTCGACGCGGCTGGTGTCGCGCAGCGCGATCTCGCTGACCTTTCCGCTGCCGCTGAACTATGCGCAGCGGCTGAAGGGCGTCGAAGGCGTGAAGACGGTGTCATGGGCCAACTGGTTCGGCGGCATCTACATCACCGAGCGCAACTTCTTTCCGCAGTTCGCCGTCGATGCGCCGACCTACCTCGCGCTGTACCCGGAATACGTGCTCGCCGACGAGCAGCGCCAGGCCTTCCTGCGCGACCGCCAGGGCGCCATCGTCGGCCGCAAGCTGGCCACGCAATACGGCTGGAAGCTCGGCGACCAGATTCCCATCCGCGGCACCATCTACCCGGGGACCTGGACCTTCACCTTGCGCGGCATCTGGGACGGCATCGACGAGAAGACCGACGAATCGCAGCTGCTGTTCCACTGGCAGTACCTCAACGAGTCGGTGCGCAAGCGAGTGGGCTCGCGCGCCGATTTCGTCGGCGTCTACGTGATCGGCATCGACGAGCCGAACAATGCGGCGCTGATCTCGCACCGTGTCGACGCCCTGTTCAAGAACTCGCTGGCCGAGACGCTGACCGAGACCGAGAAAGCCTTCCAGCTCGGCTTCGTGTCGATGAGCGAGGCCATCCTTGTCGCGGTGGAGGCGGTGAGCTACATCATCATCGTCATCATCATGGCGGTGATGGCCAACACGATGACGATGACTGCGCGCGAGCGGCTCGCGGAGTACGCGACGCTGAAGGCGCTCGGTTTCCCGCCGGGCTTCGTTGTGCAGCTGCTGTTCGGCGAGAGCCTGTTCATCGCGCTGGCGGGCGGGCTGTCAGGGCTGCTGCTGACGCTGCCGCTGGCTGCGGGTTTTCGCAAGGCGGTGGGCACCTTGTTCCCGGTGTTCCAGGTGTCACCGACGACGATGATGCTGCAGTTGCTCGCGGCAACAGCTGTCGGCGTGGTTGCCGCCGCGTGGCCGGCGTGGCGCATGTCGAAGATCGACATCGTGCAAGGATTGAGGCACGTGGCATGACTACTGCGCCGGTCCGCGCGAGCCGAGGGTGCCGGGTGACCGGCTGCGTTCATGTCCCCCGGCGGCGGCCTCCCGGCCGCGCCTCCTCCT
>VBDL01000312.1 GCA_005884255.1 Betaproteobacteria bacterium
TGCCCGTCGCTCAGCACGCGCAGCAGCCGCGTCTGCAGGTCGAACGGCATGTCGCCGATCTCGTCGAGGAACAGCGTGCCTCCGTCGGCCTGCTCGAAGCGGCCGCGGCGCATGGTCTGCGCGCCGGTGAAGGCGCCGCGCTCATGGCCAAACAGCTCGCTTTCCAGCAGATCCTTCGGAATGGCTGCCGTGTTGATGGCGACGAAGGGGCCGTTGGCGCGCGGGCTGTGCTTGTGCAGCGCACGCGCGACGAGCTCCTTGCCCGAGCCGCTCTCGCCGGTGATCAGCACGGTGACCAGGCTCTGGCTCAGGCGGCCGATGGCGCGGAACACGTCCTGCATCGCCGGCGCCTGGCCGAGCATCTCCGGCATTTGCGCCTGGCCGTTGTCACCAACCTCCTCGCGCAGGCTCTCGTCGACCGCGCGGCGGATCAGCTCCACCGCCTTGGGCACGTCGAAGGGCTTGGGCAGGTACTCGAAGGCGCCGCCCTGGAAGGCGCTCACCGCGCTGTCCAGGTCGGAGTAGGCGGTCATGATGATGACCGGCAGGCCGGGGTAGCGCTCCTTCACCGCGCCGAGCAGGTCGATGCCGGAGCCGCCGGGCATGCGGATATCGCTCACCAGCACCTGCGGCTCGTCGCCGCTGTCCAGCGCGGCCACCACGTCGCGCGGGTTCGCGAAGCTGCGGACCGGGTATTCCTCGCGCGCCAGCGCCCGCTCCAGTACGAAGCGGATCGATTGGTCGTCGTCAACGATCCAGATGGGTTTCATGCGCTGCCAGTGTCCATCCCTCCCCTGACCCGCGCTTCAGGCCTCACGGCAGGGGAATCACGATTTTGAAGTTCGTCCGGCCCGGCTCGCTCTCGCAATCGATCGTGCCATGGTGTTGCTGCACGAAAGTCTGCGCCAGCGTGAGTCCCAGACCCGACCCGCCATCGCGCCCCGACACCAGCGGGTAGAAGATGCGATCGCGGATCGATTCGGGGATGCCTGGCCCGTTGTCCTCGATATGCAATTCCAGTGCCAGTCGAAAGCGTGTCTTGCCCAGCGTCACCTGGCGCGCGATGCGGGTGCGCAGCTTGATGCAGGCATCGCCGGTGGCGATACGCTCGGCCAGTGCCTGCGCCGCGTTGTGCGCGATGTTCAACACCGCCTGGATCAGCTGCTCGCGATCGCCGCGGAACTCGGGGATCGAGATGTCGTAGTCGCGCTCGACCTCCAGCCCGCGCGGGAACTCGGCCATGATCAGCGAGCGCACGCGCTCGCACACCTCGTGGATGTTCACATCACCCACCACGTGCGGCCGGCGGTGCGGCGCGAGCAGGCGATCGACCAGCAGCTGCAGGCGGTCGGCCTCGTGCACGATGACCTGCGTGTATTCGGTCAGTTCGCGCGACTCCACCTCCATCGCCAGCAGCTGCGCCGCGCCGCGGATGCCGCCCAGCGGATTCTTGATCTCGTGCGCCAAGTTGCGGATCAGCTCCTTGTTGGCCTGCGCCTGGCCGAGCGCGCGCTCCTCGCGGTCTTGCCGCGTGAGCAGCTGCAGCTCGATCATCTCCACCAGCACCAGGTTCGGCTTGTCCATCTGGTTGACGATCACATGCACCGGCAGCGCCTCGCCGTGCGGCGTGCCGCGCTTGAGCAGCGCGTCGAGGCGGCTGGTGGAAAACTCGTTGCCGATCACCGCAGCGACGATGTCGCGCAGCTTGTCGGGTTCGGCGAACCAGTCGAACAGCACGCTGCGCAGCACGGCACGGCGCGACAGACCCAGCACCTGCTCGAAGGTGGCGTTGGCGAACAGGCAATGGCCGTCGGGGCTGACGATGGCCACCATCGTGGCCAGGTAGTCGAAGGCCTGGTAGGCGGCCGGCGCGCCGGTGTCGCCGGCATGAACTGACGCCATCAAGGGCCGCCGCGGATCCGGCTTTGCCGGGCCGCTGGCGGCGCCCCCTTGAGGGGGAGCGCCGAAGGCGCTACGGGGGTGGTTCACTGCAGCTTGGCCAGCTCGCGCTTGATGGCGGCGATGTCGGCCTCCTTGCGGCCGATGTTGGCCTTCAGGTCGGCGACGCGGTCGAGGTACTTCTGGTAGTTGCGCTCGTCGCCGCGCCGCTCGGGCTCGCCGTTGTTGAATTCCTTCTGCAGCTCGCCCAGGCGCTCTTCCTCGCGCTTGAGCTCGGCTTCGAGGATGCGCCGTGCGTCGCTGTCGCGCGCCTTCTGGTCCGCGGGGTCGACCTTGGCGTCACCGGGGCGCGATGCCGGCGCGGTGGCCGCCACCGGCCGCGGCTTCTGCGACTGCATCACGGTGATCGGCGCGCCTTCGATGGTGC
>VBDL01000313.1 GCA_005884255.1 Betaproteobacteria bacterium
GGCCGGCAATGCCGGCCCTCGGAGCTTCGAACCTCGCGGCTCAAAGGCTGTAGTACATGTCGAACTCGAGCGGGTGAGTCGTCATGCGGAAGCGCGTCACTTCCTGCATCTTCAGCTCGATGTAGGCATCGATGAAGGCATTGGTGAACACGCCGCCCTTGGTCAGGAACTCGCGGTCGCCGTCCAGGCAATCCAGCGCCTGATCCAGGCTGTGGCAGACGGTCGGGATCTTCGCGTCTTCTTCCGGCGGCAGGTGGTACAGGTCCTTGCTGGCGGCCTCGCCCGGGTGGATCTTGTTCTCCACGCCATCGAGGCCGGCCATCAGCATCGCCGCAAAGGCCAGGTACGGGTTGGA
>VBDL01000314.1 GCA_005884255.1 Betaproteobacteria bacterium
TCTGCCCGGCACGGGCCAGCGACATGATGCGCGCCGCGGTGGCCTTGGCGATGCCCTCGACCTCGATCGGCTTCGCGCCGCGCGCCACGTCGGCGGCGCTGTTCTCGCGCAAGATCACGTCGCCCACGTGCAGGCCGGCACGTGCGGTGATCGGCGTGGGCAGGCTGCGCAAGGCCGCGTGATAGGCCGCCGCATAGCGCACGGCATCGCCCGCTTGCGAAAACAACAGCAGCAGTCCGTCGGACTTGTCGATCTCGCGGCCGCGGTGAGCAGGCAGCAAGTCCCGCGCGAGGCGATCATGGGCCGCCCAGAGGCGCGCCGACTCGGCATCGCCGAGCTGCGCCGTCAGGCTGGTGCTGTCGACGACATCGGTCATCAGGAGCGCGCACGGATCGCTCATCGCACACACCCTCTCGCGGACGCAGCGCCCGCGACCGCGAGCTTACGCGGCGAGCGCCTGCGCCGCCAGCACCTCGGTGCGCACGGCCTCCGTCAGCTCGGCCTTCAGCTCGGCGAAGGCCGGCGTCGTCTTCACCGAGTAGTGGCGCGGGTGCGGCAGCGGCACCGCGCGATCGAGCTTGATGCGCCCGGGGCGCGCGCTCATCACCACGACGCGCGAGCCCATGAAGACCGCCTCGTCGATGTCGTGCGTGACGAAGAGCACCGTCTTGCGCTCGGCCTCCCAGATGCCGAGCAGCAGCTCCTGCATCAGCTCGCGCGTCTGGTGGTCGAGCGCGCCGAAGGGCTCGTCCATCAGCAGCATGCGCGGGCCGTTGGCGAGCGCGCGCGCCAGCGCGGTGCGCTGCTGCATGCCGCCGGACAACTGCTTCGGATAGTGGCGCTCGAAGCCGGCCAGGCCCACCTTGGCGAGAAAGCTGCGCGCGACGTCGAGCTGCTCGGCGCGCGGCAGCCCGCGCTCGCGCAGGCCGAAGCAGACGTTGTCGAGCACCGTCAGCCACGGGAACAGCGTGTAGCTCTGGAACACCATGCCGCGGTCGGCGCCGGGGCCGACGACGCGGTTGCTGTCGAGCAGCACGCTGCCGCTGCTGGGCTGGTCGAGCCCCGCGGCCGCAGCCCGAGGGCCCGAGGATGGTGATGAAGTCGTTCTCGGCCACGTCGAGGTCGGTGGCCTGCAAGGCCAGCGTCTCGCCGTGCTGGGAGGTGAAGCGGCGCGACACGCCCTTGATCGAGAGGATGGTCGACATGGTCTTACTTGCCCAATTGCGCCCACGGGAACAAGCGGCGGTTCGCCTGCTTGAACCCCATGTCGCTCACCAACCCGATCAGGCCGATGACGATGATGCCGAAGATGATCTGATCGGTGGCGAGCAGCGCCTGGCTGTCGGTGATCATGTGGCCGATGCCGCTGGAGGCGCCGATCAGCTCCGCGACGATCACGTAGGTCCAGGCCCAGCCGAGCACCATGCGCAGCGTCTCGGCGATCTCCGGCGCCGCGCCCGGGATCAGCACGCGGCGGATCAGGCTGCGGTCGTTGACGCCCAGCGTGTACGCCGCCTCCACCAGGTCGCGCCGCGTGTTGCCCACGGTCACCGCGATCATCAGCGTGAGCTGGAAGAAGCTGCCGATGAAGATGACCGCCAGCTTCTGCGCCTCGCCGATGCCCGCCCACAGGATGAGCAGCGGGATGAAGGCGCTGGCCGGCAGGTAGCGCGCGAACGACACGAAGGGCTCGAAGAAGGCCTCCACCGGCTTGTAGGTGCCCATCGCCACGCCCAGCGGCAGCGCCAGCAGCGCGGCGATGACGAAGCCGCCGACCACGCGCCACACGGTCATGCCGATGTCGTTCGCGAAACCCATCTGCGTGAGCAAGGTCCAGCCGGAGTGGACCATCGTGATCGGGTCGGCGAGGAAGGTCTTGCTGACGAAGCCGCCGAGCGTGACGGCGGCCCACACGAGCGCGAAGACGACGAAGAACGCCACGCCGAGCGCCGCGCGCGCGCTCGGTGCCACCGGCGTGAGAGGCCTCACTTGATGAAGCGCGTGTCGGCGAGCTTGGAGAGATCCGGCACCGCCTTGATGATGCCCGCCTCGAGCAGCAGGTCGGCCGCCTCCTTGCTGAACGCCGCGTGCTCGCCGGCGAAGAACTTCTGGTTCGCCGCGCGGTCCTGCCAGCGCAGATAAGCCTGGCTCTTCTCGAAGGCTTCCGGCGCCTGCTTCACATCGGTGCCCATGATCTCGAAGCTCTTCTTCGGCTCGGCCTTGATCATGTCGACTGCGTCGAAGTAGGCATCGGCGAGCGCCTTCGCGGCCTTGGGGTTGTCGGCCAGGAACTTCGGCGTGCAGCCGAAGGTGTCCATCACCATCGGGTAGTCGAGCGTGGTGGCGATGATCTTGCCGGCCTCGGGCTTGGCGCGCACGCCGGAAAGATACGGCTCGTAGGTCATGCCGGCATCGATGTCGGTGGTGCCGGCGAGGAAGGCATTGGCCGCGGCCTGCGGCTCGAGGTTCACCACCTTGACGTCCTTGATGGACAGGCCGTTCTTCTTCAGCATCCACGCGAGTGTGAAGTACGGCGCCGTGCCGGGCGCGCTGGCCGCCACGGTCTTGCCCTTCAAGTCGGCGATCTTCGCGATGTTCGGCTTCACGACCATGCCGTCCGCACCGTAGCTCTTGTCGAGCTGGAAGATCTGCGTCGTGGCCACGCCGTTGGCGTTCCACACGATCCAGGTCTCCACCGTGGTGGCGGCGCACTGCACGTCGCCCGAGGCGATGGCGAGGTGGCGGTCCTTCTGCGGAATCTTCTTGATCGTCACGTCCAGCCCGTGCTTCTTGAACAGGCCCGCTTCCTTGGCGAGCGTCAGCGGCGCGAAGCCGGTCCAGCCGGAGATCGCGACGGCGACCGGGGTGTCTGCGGCATGGGCGCCGGCGGCAAGCAGCGCGGCAGCGAGGGCGATCAACGACTTCTTCATGAGACTCCTCGGAGTAGTGTGACTTGCGTAGGGTGGGCTTCAGCCCACCGCCAAGCGATGGTGGGCTGAAGCCCACCCTACGGAAAACTCAGTCATGCGGGAATCCAGAGTTTCGGCAACGCCGGCAGCGTTCGCAAGATGCGCGCCAGCGAGCCGTCGGTGACGAGGGCCGTCGCGCGCTCGATCTCCGGTGCGAGATAGCGGTCGCTCATCATCGCCGCGCTGTGGCGGCGCAGCAGCGCATGCACCTCCTCGAGTGCCGCGGAACTGGTGAGCGGGCGCAGGAACTCGATGCCTTGCGCCGCGGCGAGCAGCTCGATGCCGAGGATGTGCGCGGTGTTGTGGATCATCGCCTGCAGCCGGCGCGCCGCGAAGGTGGCCATCGACACGTGGTCCTCCTGGTTGGCCGACGTCGGCAGCGAATCGACGCTCGCCGGATGCGCGAGCGACTTGTTCTCGCTGGCCAGCGCCGCGGCGGTGACGTGGGCGATCATGAAGCCGCTGTTGAGCCCCGCGTCGGCACAGAGGAAGGGGGGCAGCCGCGACACGCTGGCGTCGATCAGCATCGCGATGCGCCGCTCGGCGATTGCGCCGACCTCGGCAATCGCCACCGCCATTGCGTCGGCGGCCAGCGCCACCGGCTCGGCGTGGAAGTTGCCGCCGGAGATCAGCATCCCGTCTTCCGGGAAGACGAGCGGGTTGTCGGTCACGGCATTGGCCTCGCGCAGCAGCACCAGCGCCGCATGGCGCAACTGATCGAGGCAGGCGCCCACCACCTGCGGCTGGCAGCGCAGTGAGTATGGGTCCTGCACGCGATCGTCGCCGGTGAGATGCGAGCGGCGGATCGCGCTGCCGGCGAGCAGCGCGCGGTAGTACTGCGCCACGTCGATCTGCCCTGGCTGGCCGCGCAGTGCGTGGATGCGCGGGTCGAACGGGCCGTCGCTGCCGCGCGCGGCATCGACGGTGAGCGCGCCCACCACCAGTGCGGCTTCGAGCACCGGCTCGAACGACAGCAGCGCATGCAGCGCCAGCGCGGTGGAGGTCTGCGTGCCGTTGATCAGCGCGAGGCCTTCCTTCGCGGCGAGCTTCAGCGGCGCGATGCCGGCCTCCTTCAGCGCGGCGGCCGCGGGCCGGCGCTTGCCGTCGACCAGCATCTCGCCTTCGCCGAGCAGCGCCAGCGTCATGTGCGCCAGCGGCGCGAGGTCGCCCGAAGCGCCCACCGAGCCCTGGCTCGGCACATAGGGCACGAGGCCGGCGTTGTGCACGGCGAGCAGCGTGTCGACCACCTCCTCGCGCACGCCGGAATGCCCGCGCGCCAGCGACGCCGCCTTCAGCGCCAGCATCAGCCGTGCCACCGACGGCTGCAGCGGTTCGCCGACGCCCACGCTGTGCGAGCGGATCAGGTTCAGCTGCAGCGTGTCGAGCTTGTTGACGCCGTAGACGGGCTCGCTGCCTTGCGCGGCGCGCTGCACGACCTGCGCACTGGCACGGATCGCGGCGCGTGCGCCAGCGTCCAGTTGCAGGCGCACGCCGTCGGCGTGGATGGCTTGGAGTTGTTCCAGCGTGAGCTGGCCTGGAGTGAAAGAGAGTTTGTCAGTCATGAATGCATCGGGAGGGAGAGTCCTTGCTCACGCGCGCAGGCGATCGCTTCGTCATAGCCCGCATCCGCATGACGCATCACACCGGTGCCCGGATCGTTCCACAACACACGCTCGATGCGCTTCGCAGCCGCATCGGACCCGTCGCAGACGATCACCACGCCCGCATGCTGCGAATAGCCCATGCCGACCCCGCCGCCATGGTGCAGCGACACCCACGTCGCACCCCCCGCGGTATTGAGCAGCGCATTCAGCAGCGGCCAGTCCGACACCGCGTCGGACCCATCGCGCATCGACTCCGTCTCACGATTCGGCGACGCCACCGAGCCGGAATCGAGGTGATCGCGACCGATGACGATCGGCGCCTTCAGCTCGCCGCTCTTCACCATCTCGTTGAACGCCAGGCCCGCGCGATGCCGCTCGCCCAGCCCGATCCAGCAGATGCGCGCCGGCAGGCCCTGGAAGGCGATGCGCTCTTGCGCCATGTCGAGCCAGCGGTGCAGGTGCTTGTCCTCAGGGAACAGCTCCTTCATCTTCGCGTCGGTCTTGCGGATGTCTTCCGGGTCGCCGCTCAGGGCAACCCAGCGGAACGGTCCCTTGCCGCGGCAGAACAGCGGGCGGATGTAGGCCGGCACGAAGCCGGGGAAGGCGAAGGCGTTCTCCACGCCCTCGTCGAACGCCACCTGGCGGATGTTGTTGCCGTAGTCCACCGTCGGCACGCCCATCGCCTGGAACGCGAGCATGGCCTGCACGTGCAGCGCGCAGCTGCGCGCTGCGGCGGTGCGCAAGGCCTCGTGCTGCGACGCATCGGCCTGCGCGGCCTTCCACTGCTCCACGCTCCAGCCGGCCGGCAGGTAGCCGTTGATCAGATCGTGCGCCGAGGTCTGGTCGGTCACGAGGTCGGGGCGCACGCCGCGTTTCACCAGCTCGGGCAGGATCTCGGCCGCGTTGCCGAGCAGGCCGATCGATACGGCCTTCTTCTCCTTCGTGTAACGCGCCAGGCGAGCCAGCGCATCGTCGAGATCCGTGGCCTGCTCATCCAGATAGCGCGTCTTGAGGCGGAAGTCGAGGCGGCTTTGCTGGCACTCGATGTTCAGCGAGCAGGCGCCGGCGAAGCTCGCCGCCAGCGGCTGCGCGCCGCCCATGCCGCCGAGACCGGCAGTGAGGATCCAGCGGCCGGCCAGGTCACCGTGGTAATGCTGGCGGCCGGCCTCGACGAAGGTCTCGTAAGTGCCCTGCACGATGCCCTGGCTGCCGATGTAGATCCACGATCCAGCAGTCATCTGGCCGTACATCATCAGGCCCTTGCGATCGAGCTCGTTGAAGTGCTCCCAGGTCGCCCATTTCGGCACCAGGTTCGAATTGGCGATCAAGACGCGCGGGGCATCGACATGCGTGCGGAACACGCCCACCGGCTTGCCCGATTGCACCAGCAGCGATTCGTCTTCCTTCAGTTCGCGCAGGCTCTTCAGGATGGCCTCGAAGCAATCCCAGTTGCGCGCCGCCTTGCCGATGCCGCCGTAGACGACCAGCGCATCCGGGTTCTCGGCCACCGCCGGATCCAGGTTGTTCTGGATCATGCGATAGGCGGCTTCGATCAGCCAGTTCTTGCAGCTGAGCTGGGTGCCGGTGGGTGCCTTCACCGGGTGGGGCTGGGCGAGATGGTGCACTGCGGAAAGGTCGGTCATGGCGGGAACCCCGGAAACGTTCGGGTGGACTCTACTTGTCTAGACAAGTTCATGCAAGTAGTATTCGCCGCCATGGTTGTATCCACTCCCCGAGTCGCCCCCTACGCCCGCGTCAAGCAACACCTCAAGGACGGCCTGGCCCGCGGCCGCTGGGCGCCGGGTGCGCTGATGCCGTCCGAAGCCGAGCTGGTCGTGCAGTTCGGCGTCAGCCGCATGACGGTCAACCGCGCGCTGCGCGAGTTACAGACCGAAGGGCTGGTCGAGCGCGTGCAGGGCCTGGGCACCTTCGCGGCGCAGCTGCACAAGGTGTCGTCCACGCTGACGATCCGCGACCTGCACGAGGAGATCGTCGAGCGCGGCCACCGCCACGAGGCGCGCGTGCATGTGGCCCGCCAGGAGCGCGCGCCCGCCGCGCTGGCACAGCGCCTGGGCCTGGCCAATGGCGCGCCGGTGTTCCACACGCTGATCGTGCATCTGGAGAACGGCGTACCGCTGCAGTGCGAGGACCGTTACGTGAATCCGGCCTGCGCGCCGGACTATCTCAACGTCGACTTCACGCAGACCACGCCGACGCATTACCTGCTGGAAGTGGCGCCGCTGTGGGAGGCGCAGTACTGCATCGAGGCGAGTGCACCGACCGCCGAAGAGGCCAAGCTGCTGGGCATCAAGCGCGGCGACGCCTGCCTGATCGTCGTGCGCCGCACCGAAAGCCGCGGCGTGCCGATCACGCTGGCGCGCCTCGTGCACCCCGGCTCGCGCTACCAGATCGACGGGCAATTCAAACCGTGACTCCGTTTTTCATGCGCGCGGATGACGTGACGCCGCAAGCCTGGCGCAACGGCGGCGGCCGTACGCGCGAGCTGCTGGTCTGGCCTTCGCCTGCCGACTGGCAGCTGCGCGTCAGCGTCGCTGACATCGAAGCCGACGGGCCGTTCTCCGCCTTCCCCGGCGTACAGCGCTGGTTCGCGGTGATCGAAGGGGCCGGCGTGCTTCTCGAGTTTGCCGATGGCGAACGCCGCGTCATCCCCGGCGATGCGCCGCTGAGCTTCGATGGCGCCGCAGCGCCCCAGTGCCACCTGATCGCCGGCCCGACGCGCGACCTGAACCTGATGCTGGCGCACGGCGCCGGTGGCGCGATGGAGATCGCGCGGCAGGGCCTGGCGTGGGCGCCGGCAGCGCCACGCTGTGGGCTCCTTGCCGCGCTGGCCGGCACCGTGAGCGCCGGCGAGGCTGCCTGGAGCGTCCCGGCGCGCACGCTGCTGTGGTTCGACGAAGCCCCTGCTGGCGCCCTCACCTTCCGCGCCGACGCTGCAGCGCAAGGCACCATCGGCTGGTGGCTGAGCTTCACGGCGAACGAAGGCTGAGCGATGACGATTCTCTGGCGCAATGCCCGCCTGGCGACGATGGCCGGCACGTCGCCGTACGGCCTGATCGAGCGCGGCGCGCTGCTCGTCGACGGCGACGCGCTCGACTGGGTCGGCCCCGAATCCGCGCTGCCGCGCGCGCTGGCGAAGATGGTCGAGGAAGAGCACGACCTCGGCGGCGCGCTCGTCACGCCCGGCCTGATCGATTGCCACACCCACCTCGTCTACGGCGGCCAGCGCGCGCGCGAGTTCGAGCTGCGGCTGAATGGCGCCAGCTACGAGGAGATCGCGCGCGCCGGCGGCGGCATCCGCTCGACGGTGGCGGCCACGCGCGCGGCCAGCGACGACGCGCTCTACCTCGCCGCCGCGCAGCGCCTGGCCACGCTGGAGCGCGAAGGCGTGACGACGATCGAGATCAAGTCCGGCTACGGCCTCACTCGCGATGACGAGGCGCGCATGCTGCGCGTCGCGCGGCGGCTGGGCGAGCAACCGTCGCCGGGCCGCCCCAAGACGGTTGCGGGCCCCCTCGGGGGGCGGGCGCGCAGCGACCGGGGGCCAACATTCACACGAGCTGCCACCGTGCGCACCACACTGGTCGACGCGGTCGACGCCTTCTGCGAGCGCATCGGCTTCACGCCGGCGCAGACGCGGCGCGTGTTCGCCGCCGCGCGCGAGCTGCACCTGCCGGTGAAGCTGCATGCCGAGCAGCTGAGCGACCAGCACGGCGCCGCTCTGGCCGCCGAGTTTGGCGCGCTCTCGTGCGACCACCTCGAATACCTGGGCGACGACGGCGTGCAGGCGATGGCCGCCGCCGGCAGCGTGGCCGTGCTGCTGCCCGGCGCCTACTACTTCCTGCGCGAGACCAGGCTGCCACCGGTGCAGGCGCTGCGTGACGCCGGTGTCCCGATCGCCATCGCCAGCGATCACAACCCGGGCAGCTCGCCGGCGCTATCGCTGCTGCTGATGATCAACATGGCGTGCACGCTGTTCCGCCTGACGCCCGAAGAGGCGCTGCGCGGGGTGACGCAGCACGCCGCGCGCGCGCTCGGCCTGGCCTCTACGCGCGGCACGCTGGAGACGGCCAAGCGCGCCGATTTCGCGGTGTGGGCCCTGGAACACCCCAACGAGCTGGCCTACTGGTTCGGCCACAATCCTTGTCGACGCGTCGTCTGCGGCGGCGTGGAGGTAGCACATGAATGAGGTCTTCACCCTGCATCGCGGCAGCCGCCCGCTGCTGGTGAGCCTGCCGCATGTGGGCACCGTGATCCCCGACGAGCTGCGCGGCGCCTATGTCGAGCGTGCGCTGCACGTCGAAGACACCGACTGGTACCTCGAAGCCCTGTACGACTTCGTGCGCGAGCTGGGCGCGAGCCTGCTGGTGCCGCGCCTGAGTCGCTACGTGATCGACCTCAACCGCCCGCCGGAGAACGCGCCGATGTATCCCGGCGCGAACAACACCGAGCTGTGCCCGACGCGCTTCTTCACCGGCGACCCGCTGTACCGCGATGGCGCGGCACCGAACGATGCCGAGGTGGCGCGCCGCATCGAGCACTACTGGCGCCCGTACCACACGGCGCTGCGCGGCGAGCTGGCGCGGCTCCAAGCTGGACACGGCCATGCGGTGCTGTTCGGCCGCCTGCCCGACCTCAACCTCGGCACCGCCACCGGTGCGAGCTGTGCGCCGTCGCTGCGCAACGCGCTGGCCGGCGTGCTGGCCGCACATCCGCAGTTCTCGCACGTGGTGGACGGCCGCTTCAAGGGTGGCCACATCACGCGCCACTATGGCCACCCGTCGCAGAACGTGCACGCGGTGCAGCTCGAGATGTGCTGGTGCTGCTACATGCGCGAGGAGCTGCCCTTCGAGCTGGACCCGGCCCGCGTGGCGCAGGTGCAGCCGGTGCTGCGCGCGCTGGTCGACACGATGCTCAACTGGTCTGCCCATGAATGATGATCACGCCGTCGTCCCGCTGACCATCGAGGCCGTCGATCCGCGGCACGAGGACGCACTGGCGCTGCTCGACGAAGCGGCGCGCGAGGCGCGGCGCCTGTATGCCGCTCGCATCGACGCGAGCGCACCGTGGCCGACCAACCCGCCGGCCGGTCCGCGCAGCGTCTACCTCGTCGCGCGCCTGGCCGGCCGTACCGCCGGCTGCGCCGCGCTGCGCCCCTTCGATTCGCACACCGCCGAGGTGCGCCGCATCTATGTGCTGCCGGCGTTCCGCCGCCGCGGCATCGCGCGCACGCTGCTGGTGTGCCTGGAGCGGCATGCGGCCGAGCTCGGCTACACGCGGCTGCTGCTGGAAACCGGCGACCGTCAGCTCCCCGCGCTTGCGCTCTACGAGGCCACCGGCTACCGCCACGTCTCGGCCTTCGGCCCGCACATGGGCGATCCCACCAGCGTGTGCTTCGAGAAGCACATCGACCGCTAGAAGAACCACATGACCGAATCCCTGTTCTGGGCACCGCGCGCCTGGCTGCCCGGCGGCTGGCGCGACAGCGTCTTGCTGGAGATGGGGCGCGATGGCCACTGGGTCGCGGTGACGCCCGACGTGGCGCCGCCCGCGCAAGCCACAGCGCTCACCGGCCCCGTGCTGCCGGGCCTCGTCGACGCGCACAGCCACGCCTTCCAGCGCGCCTTCGCCGGTCTCGCCGAGCGGCGCGAGAGCGAGCATGACGATTTCTGGTCGTGGCGCGACCGCAT
>VBDL01000315.1:0-4432 GCA_005884255.1 Betaproteobacteria bacterium
GCGTTGGAAAAGGCCGGCGTGCTGCGCAGCGCCAAGCGCCTGCGCCCCGCACAGGCCGCCACCACCGTGCGCATGAAGGGCGGCAAGAGCGAGGTGCTCAACGGCCCTTACGCCGAGACGCGCGAGCAGCTCGGCGGCTACTTCCTCATCGACGTGCCGCATCTCGATGCGGCGCTGTCGTGGGCCGCGCGCTGCCCCGGCGCCAGCCACGGCACGGTCGAAGTGCGGCCGGTGTGGACGATGGGCGAGGCCTGAGCCGGCAAAGACCCGTTGCGCAAGTGCACCCGCAGTCGTTACGCTGGCGATCATGCCAGCCCCGGCGCCTGCGCCACCGCTCGCCCCGATCGAGCGGATCACGGCCTTCTATGCCGCGCTGTCGCGCACGAACCATGCGATCGTGCGCGCCACCGAGCGGTTGGCGCTGTGCCGGGAGATCTGCCGTATCTGCGTGGACACCGGGCATGCCCGGATGGCGTACATCGGCTTTGCGCATGGCGGTCGCTTTCGCGCCGTGGCCTATGCGGGTCCCGAGCCGGAGCAGCTGAGCGACTTTCGCATCTACGTCGGGCCGGGTGCGCCGCAGTCCGATGCGCCCATTGCCACCGCACTGCGCGAAGAGCGCATCGTCGTCTGCGACGACTTTCGCAACGACCCGCGCACCCGCACCTGGCACGAGCTGGCGCGCCGCCTGGGCGTGGCCAGCTCGATCGCGGCGCCGGTGCGCGAGCGCGGCCGCGTGTGCGGCGCGCTGGCCCTGTACGTCGACAGCGAGCGCTTCTTCGACGCCGAGATCCAGCGCCTCGTGGAGGAGATGTCGCAGGGCCTGTCGTTCGCGCTCGACCACATCGTGCGCGAGCAGGAGCACCGGCGCGCGATCGCCGAAGAGCACACCGGCCACGAGCGCTTTCGTCGCGTCTTCGCCGCGATGCCAGGCTACACGTCGATCACCGACGTGGCCACGCGCACCATCGTCGCGGTCAATGCGATCGTCTGCCGCAGCTACGGCTACGGGCGCGAGGAGATGATCGGCCGCAGCTGGACCGAGCTCGGCGTGGGCATTCCGCAGGAAGACCGCGTGCGCCTCGGGGCCGCCGAAGCCGCGAGCCGCGCGAAGACCGAATTCCTCTCGCGCGTGAGCCACGAGCTGCGCACGCCGCTGAACGCCGTGCTCGGCTTCACCGAGCTGATGCTGGAAGACATCGCCGAGCCGCCGACGCCGCTGCAGGCCCAGCGCCTGGCCATCGTGCGCGACGCCGGCTGGCATCTGCTCAACCTCATCGACGACGTGCTCGACATCGGCCGCATCGAGGCCGGGGGACTGCGCGTGGACATCAAGCCCCTGGTGCTGCAGCCGCTGCTCGACGCCGTCGTCTCGCTGACGCAGACGATGGCGCAGCGCGCCGGCGTAACGCTGCGACCGCGCCATGCCGGGCGTGCGCCGATGGCCGTGTTCGGCGATGCGCTGCGCCTGCGCCAGATCCTCGTCAACTTCGTCACCAATGCCATCAAGTACAACCGTCCTGGCGGCCAAGTGAGCCTGGATGCCATGCGTGAAGGCGCGCAGGTGTGGCTGAGCGTCGTCGACGACGGCGACGGCATGAGCGCAAAGCAGCAGGCGAGCCTGTTCCAGCCGTTCAACCGGCTCGGGCGTGAACACACCGGCGTCCAGGGCAGCGGCATCGGGCTCGCGCTCAGCCGGCGCCTGGCCGAGTTGATGGGCGGGCAGATCCACGTGCAGAGCGAGGCCGGCGGGGGCACGTGCATGAGCGTCATGCTACCGGCGGCCGAAGTGCCGGCCGAATCGCGGGCCGCGCCGCAGAGCAGGGGCCTCGCGGCCGCGCGCGCCGGGCCGCCGGACCTGATCCTGCTGGACATGCAATTGCCCGACATGACCGGCCTCGACGTGCTGCGCGCGCTGAAGGGCGAGCCGCAGATGTCGCGCACGCGCTTCGTGGGCGTGTCGGCCAACGCGATGCCGGAGGACGTGCAGCGCGCGCTCCGGGCCGGCGTCGACGACTATTGGACCAAGCCGCTGGACTTCGCCGTGTTCACCGCCGGCCTGCAGCGGTTGATGCCCAGCGGCCCGGCGCCATGACGGACGACGCGAGCGATACATCGCGCGCCGCCGAGGCCGCCGCGCGGCGCAGCTACGGCAAGCTGGTGGCCTTTCTCGCCGCGCGCACGCGCGACGTGGCCGGCGCGGAGGATGCGCTGGCCGACGCCTTCGCCGCCGCGCTCGCCGAATGGCCGCAGCGCGGCGTGCCGCTCAACCCGGATGCCTGGCTGTTCACGGTGGCGCGGCGGCGCCTCATCGATGCGGCGCGCCGGCGGCGGCAGGACGATGCCATCGCCGAACAGCTGCAGTGGCTCACCGACCTCGCGGTGGACGACGATGACGGCGGCGCCATCCCCGATCGGCGCCTCGGCCTGCTGTTCGCCTGCGCACACCCGGGCATCGAGCGCGGCGTGCGCGCGCCGCTGATGCTGCAGGTGGTGCTCGGCTTCGATGCGGCGACCATCGCATCGGCCTTTCTCGTCGCGCCGGCGACGATGGGTCAGCGCCTGTCGCGCGCCAAGGCGAAGATCCGCGAAGCCGGCATCGCTTTCGACGTCCCCGAGCGCGCTCAGCTGCGCGAGCGGCTCGATGCGGTGCTCGATGCGATCTATGCCGCCTATGCCGAGGGCTGGTCCGATGCCGAAGGCGCCGATGCACGGCGGCGCAACCTGGCCGACGAGGCGATCTGGCTGGGGCGGCTGCTCGCCTCGCTGCTGCCCGATGAGGGCGAGGCGCTCGGCTTGCTGTCGCTGATGCTGCACGCGCATGCACGGCGCGACGCGCGCCGCAACGCGGCGGGCGACTATGTGCCGCTGGCCGAGCAGGACCCGGCGCGCTGGGACGCAGCGATGATCGACGAGGCCGAGGCGCTGCTGTCCAGCGCAAACCGCTGCGCCGGCGCGCCGGGCCGCTATCAGCTGGAGGCCGCGGTGCAATCCGCGCATGCGGTGCGCCGCCGCACGGGCCGCAGCGATTGGGCGGCGATCGAGGGCCTGTACGACGCGCTGTGCGCGCTCAGCGATTCGCCGGTGGCCGCGCTCAATCGCGCGGTCGCGCTGGCGCAGACGCGCGGGGCCGCCGCGGGACTCGCCGCGCTCGACGCGGCAGCGAGCGACGCGCGGCTCGCGGACTACCAGCCCTACTGGGCCGCGCGCGCCGAACTGCTGGCGCGCAGCGGCGCCGTCGACGCGGCGATGCAGGCCTACCAGCGGGCCATCGGCCTGGAGAGCGACGCTGCGGTGCGGCGCTTCCTGCAGCAGCGCGCGCAGCAACTCACACTGTCGCCGCGGCGCGCTTGAAGCGCCCGGGCCGCACGCCGTGCACGCGCTCGAAGCTGTTGCTGAACGCGGCCTCCGACGTGTAGCCCACCAGCGAGGCCACTTCGCCGAGCGACTTGTCACCACGGCGCAGCCACTCCGCGGCGCGCCACATGCGCCAGCGGCGCACGTACTCCAGCGGCGTCTCGCCGACCTTGCGCGTGAAGTGCGCCGCCAGCGCCGAGCGCGACATGCCGATCTCGGCCGCCAGAGACTGCACCGTCCAGTCGCGTGACAGGTCCTTGTGGATCGCGGTCAGCGCGCGGCTGATGCGCGGGTCGGCCAGCGCGGCGAGCCAGCCGGTGTCGTCGTCGCCGAGCGTCGCCACATGCGCGCGAACGGCCTGCAGGAAGATGATGTCGGCCAGCCGGCTCACGACCAGCCCGTTGCCCAGCGACTGATCGAAGGTCTCCGACAGGCTGTGCATGACCTGGCCGACCAACTCGTCGGCCTGCCGCACCGCCTGCTTCGGATCGTCGACGAAGCCGATCTGCACCGCATCCCAGCGCGAGCGGAAATCGTCGGCCGCCTCCGCGGAGAACAAGGGCGCGAGGCGCTCCTGTTCACCACCGGAGTCCGGGCTTTTGTTCTCGCTCTTGGTCTCGCCGTGCGCGATGACGAAACAGTCGCCGGTGGCCAGCGAAATGGTCTCGCGGCTGTCGTGCAGCTTGAGGCGGCAGCCGCCGCGCACCACCAGGCCGAAGCGCGCGCCGTCACCCTCGCGGAAGTTGATGCCCCAGGGCGCGCGCGCCTCGAGATGCGCGTAGACCGCCTGCAGCACGCGCGTGCCGCTGAAGATGTCTTCGAGAGGATCCATCGAGGCCCCGTGGGATTGGACGCTTGAGCATGAAGTATGGACGGCGGTGAATTGTGCGTCCAGATCTTTGGGCGGACGATGCGGGGCATCACAAACGCAACAAGGGACTCAAGCCATGTCCACATCGCATGCCGCCAGCGTCAGCGTGCGTGCCGCGGTGCCTCGCGCACCGGGCCTCGCTGCCTTGCTGGTGATGCTCAGCGGCACCTTCATGGTGGTGCTCGACTTCTTCATCGTCAACGT
>VBDL01000315.1:4493-5955 GCA_005884255.1 Betaproteobacteria bacterium
GGGCGACATCCATGGCCGGCGCCGCATCTTCATGCTCGGCATCGCGCTGTTCGTCATCGCGTCCGCGCTGTGCGGGCTGGCGCCGACGGCCGCGGTGCTGGTCGTGGCGCGCATCGCGCAGGGTGCCTCGGGGGCACTGCTGCTGCCGCAGGTCACCGCGATGCTTGGCGGCCTCTACAGCGGCGAGCAGCGTGCGCGGGCGTTCGCGGCCTACGGTCTGGCGCTCGGCCTCGGCGCGGCGAGCGGACAGCTGATCGGCGGCGCGCTGATCCATGCCGACGTCGGCGGCCTCGGCTGGCGCAGCTGCTTCCTCATCAACGTGCCGATCGGCGCGCTCGCCTTGCTGCTCGCGCCGCGCGTGCTGCCCGCCTTGCCCGCGCAGCGCACGAGCCGGCTCGATGTGGCGGGCGCCGTGCTGCTGGGCGTGTCACTCACTGCATTGCTGCTGCCGCTGGTGCAGGGCCGCGACGCGGGCTGGCCGGCGTGGAGCCTTCTTGCGCTGGCTGGATCGCTGCCGCTGCTCGCGCTGTTCTGGCAGCAGCAGCGCAGCGTGGCGCGCGCGGGCGGGCAGCCGCTGCTGGCGCCGAAGCTGATCGGCCAGCGTGGGTTTGCGCTCGGCCTGCTGGTCACGCTCGCCTTCTATGCCGGCAATGCGTCCTTCTACTTCGTGCTGGCGCTGTACCTGCAGCAGGGCTTGCACCTGGCGCCGCTGGATTCGGGCCTGGTCTTCACGGCGCTCGCCGGCGGCTTCTTCGCGACGTCGATGGCTGCGCCGCGGCTCGGGCGCTGGCTCGGCAAGCAGGCCATCTTCGCCGGCGCCTGTGTGCTCGCCGTGGGCCACGCGCTGATGTTCGTGCTCGTGTCCGAAGCGGCGACGCCGTCGCTGGCGCCCATCGTCGGCGTGCTGCTGGTGCAGGGCTGCGGGCTCGGCATGGTGATGGCGCCGCTGGTGGCCACGCTGCTGGCCGGGCTGCCGCCCGAGCATGCAGGTGTCGCAGCCGGTGTGTTGTCCACCGTGCAGCAGCTCGGCAACGCCCTCGGCGTGGCACTCATCGGCATCGTCTTCTATGGCGCGGGCAGCGCAGGCTTTGCGCACAGCCTCATCTACCTGTTGGCCACGTCGCTGATCGTGGCCGTGCTCTACCGACGCTTCATCAAGGAGACTCTGCAATGAACCCCACCCAACAACTTGCCGACCGCTACGCCGCCGTGTGGAACGAAGCCGATGCCGAACGCCGGCGCCGCGCGATCGCGGAACTGTGGGCGCCCACCGGCGCGCACTTCGTGAAGACGCGCGAAGTGCGCGGCCTCGAGGCCCTGCAGGAACGCGTGACCGGTGCCTACGAGAAGAACGTGCGCGAGCACGGCTTCCTGTTCCGCGCCTGCCCGAACGCGCAGCGCCTGCGCGACGTGGTCACCTTCAACTGGGAAATGATCCGTCCGGACAGCGGCGAGGTGGCTG
>VBDL01000316.1 GCA_005884255.1 Betaproteobacteria bacterium
GCAGCGCGTGCGCACCGGCTTCATCTGGGTCAACAGCTTCGGCATCCGCGACCTCGCGGCGCCCTTCGGCGGCATCAAACGCAGCGGCATCGGCCGCGAGGGCGGCGACTGGAGCTTCGAGTTCTTCTGCGACGTGAAGGATGTGGTCGTGCCGAAGAAGCCGTTCCGCGCCAGTTTTTCTCAGAGGTAAACCATGGGACAGATCGTCGGCGCGGCCATCGTGTCGCACCACCCGGGCCTGATGCAGTGCGAGGAGTTCCGCGTGATGCAAGGCAACGGCGCGGACTCCGACCTCATCGCCGGCTACGAGCGTGTGCGCAAGCAGATCGATGCGGTGCAGCCCGACGTATTGCTGATCTTCGACACGCACTGGTTCACCACCGGCTACCACCTCGTCGACGGCGGCAAGCATTACGCGGGCAAGTACATCTCGGAAGAGATGCCGTGGTACCTCTATGGCGTGCCCTACGACTACGACGGCTGCCCCGAGCTCGCGCGCAGCGTCGAGCGCGTCGCGCGCGAGCGCAAGGTCCAGTCGCGCGGCGTGTTCGACCCCGACCTGCCGCGCCACTATCCGACCATCAACCTGGTCGCCAAGCTGGCGCGCGGCGAGAGGGTCGTCTCGGTCAGTTCGTGCCAGAACTGCCGCCCCGAGCACTACCTGCAAAGCGGCGAGGTGATCGCCGAGGCCATCGCGCGCAGCGATTGGCGCGTCGTGCTGCTCGCCTCGGGTGCCTTGAGCCACCGCTTCAACCAGATCGACTGGAAGCCGAATCACCCGCGCATCTTCCACGAGAGCAACGTGTCTCGCCCGGAGAACATCGCCAGCGACAAGCAGGCGGTGGAGCTCTTCAAGCAGGGCCGGCACGACCTCGTGCTCGAGCGCTGGGACGGCGAGTACCGCAAGGTCTTCTGGGAGGCCTTCGGCGCGCACTACCTGCAGATGGTCGGCGCGCTCGGCAGCGCGAACTGCCGCATTCCCGGCACGCCACTGTCGGACTATGAGAATGCGCGCGGCACCGGCAACATCCACGTCTGGTTCGACGTGCTGAACCGAGGCATCGCATGATCGAGGTCCCCTTCCCCTTGCCTGCCGTGCTGCACGGCCCGCGCGTCGAGCGCCGCCATGTGATCGCCAACGGCAGCCCTTGCTGGGGCACGGTCGACGGCGACGCGCTGCGGCTCGACGACGGCCGCATGGCGTCGCTCGATGGCGTGCAGCACCTGCCGCCATGCACGCCGAGCAAGATCATCTGCGTGCACCTGTCGTACAGCTCGCGCGGCATCGAGACGCGCAACAATGCGAAGCCGACCGAGACGCCGACCTACTTCATGAAGCCGACCACCGCGCTGAACCACCACCGCGGCGAGCTGCTGAAGCCGGCCGACTGCAGCTATCTCAACTACGAGGGCGAGTACGCGGTGATCATCGGCAAGGTCTGCCGCAACGTGACGCCCGACGAGGCCTGGGACCACATGGCCGGCTTCGCGCCGGCGCTGGACATGGGCCTGCAGAACTTCCGCGACACCGACCAGGGCTCGATGCTGCGCGTCAAAGGCGCCGATGGCCTGCTGCCGCTCGGGCCCGGCATCGTCAGCGGCACACGTATCGCAACGGCGAGCTGGTGCAGGAGGCGCACATCGGCGAGGAGATGGTCTGGGGCCCGCACTACATGGTGGCCGACATCGCGCGGCACATCACGCTGCTGCCCGGCGACGTGATCCTCACCGGCACGCCCTGCCATTCGCGCTCGCTCGAGGTGGGTGACACGGTCGAGGTGGAGATCAGCGGGATCGGGCGCTTGAGCAGCCGCGTGGCCGCCGGCCCGGTGCCGCGTGCGTCCGCGCTCGGCGTGGGCCATGCGCCGACCGACAGCGCCGAGGTGCGCCGCGTCGCGCTCGGCTTCGACGAGCGCGTGCCCGAGCGCTTCAAAGAGGGCTGTCGAAAGGCGAGCGAGAGACAGCGATGAAGGTCTGCATCGTAGGCGCCGGCGCGATCGGCGGATTCATCGGCACGCGGCTCGCCGTCGCGGGCCGTGCTGAAGTCAGCGCCATCGCGCGCGGCGCGACGCTGGCCGCGCTGCGCGAGCGCGGCTGGCGCTTGCAGGAGGCGGGCGGCCTGCTGCAGGCGCCGGCGCGCGCCAGCGACAGCGCGGGCCAGCTCGGCGTGCAGGATCTCGTCGTCATCGCCGTCAAGGGGCCGGCACTGGCCTCCGTCGCGCAAGCCATCGGGCCGCTGCTCGGGCCGCAAACCCTCGTGCTGCCGGCGATGAACGGCGTGCCCTGGTGGTTCGAGCCGCTGCAAAGCGTCGACCCGGGCGGCGCGATCGCACAGGCCATCCCGCTGCAGCACGTGATCGGCTGCGTGGTGCACGCGAGCACGTCCACGCCCGAGCCCGGCCTGGTGCAGCACCGCATGGGCCGCGGGCTGATCATCGGCGAGCCGGCCGGCGGCCACAGCGAGCGCGTGCAGCGCGTGGCCGAGCTGCTCACGCACGCCGGCTTCGAGGTCACGCCGTCGGCCAACGTGCGCTACGACATCTGGTACAAGCTGTGGGGCAACCTGACGATGAACCCGGTGTCCGCGCTCACCGGCGCCACCATCGACCGCGTGCTCGCCGACCCGCTGGTGCGCGCGTTCTGCTCCGCGGCGATGCGGGAAGCCGCGGCGATCGGCTCCGCCATCGGCTGCGCGATCGCGCAAACGCCGGAAGACCGCCACGCCGTCACGGCCAAACTTGGCGCCTTCAGGACCTCGATGCTGCAGGACGTGGAAGCCGGCCGCGCGATCGAGCTCGACGCGCTGGTCACCGCGGTGCAGGAACTCGGCCAGCGCCACGGCGTACCGACACCGAACATCGACGCGCTGCTCGGCCTCACGCGCCTGTTCGCCCGCACGCGCGGGCTGTACCCCGACGATCGCTGACTGCAGGCACGTCCGATGTATGATGTGTATAGATACAGCACCTCATACACATCATGCGCACGAACATCGTCATCGATGACGCCTTGCTCGAGGCCGCGATGAAGGCCGGCCCGTTCAGCACCAAGAAGGAAGCAGTCGAGGCCGGCCTGCGCTTGCTCGCGCGCCAAGCGGCCTATCGCGAGATCCTTGCGCTGCGCGGCAAGCTGCGCTGGGACGATGCGCCGAAGACGGCGTCGCCGATGGTGGCCGAGCCTCGCGCGGCCTATGCGGCGCGCAAGGCGGCCAAGTCCGGCGGCGGGCGCAAGGCGTGATCCTCGTCGACTCGTCGGTCTGGATCGCCTTCTTCAATGGCCGTTCCGCCGAGGCGGTCGATCGGCTGGCTGACCTGCTGGCGGACGGCAGCGCGCCGCTGGGCATGCCGGACCTCGTGCTGTTCGAGGTGCTGCGCGGCTTTCGGCACGAGCAGGACTTCCAGGCCGCGCGCCGCACCTTGGCCGCGCTGCCGGTGGTGCCCATCGGCGGTGAGGACGAAGCGCTGCGCGCGGCGCAGCACTATCGCGCATTGCGCGCCGCCGGCATCACGGTGCACAGCCCGATCGACGTGCTGCTGGCCAGCTACTGCATCGAGCATGACCACGCGCTGCTGCATGCCGACCGCGATTTCGATGCGATCGAACGCCTGCGCGGGCTCAAGGTTTGGCGGCACTGAGCAGCCCGGCCACCCATTCGCCGATCGCCAGTGACGCGGTGAGACCCGGCGACTCGATGCCGAACAGGTTCACGAGGCCCGCCACGCCGTGCTCGGCCGGCCCCTGGATCAAGAAGTCGCGTGCCGCCTCGCCCGACCCATGCAGCTTGGGCCGGATGCCGGCATAGGCGGGCGACAGCGCGCCGTCGGGTAGCGCCGGCCAGTACGCGCGGATGGCGCCGTAGAAGCACTCGGCGCGCCGCGGATCGACGCCGTAGTCCAGCCGCTCGACCCATTCGACGTCGGGCCCGAAGCGCGCCTGGCCGCCGAGGTCCAGCGTCAGGTGCACGCCGAGGCCGTGCGCCTCGGGGATCGGATAGATCAGCCGCGAGAACGGCGAGCGGCCGGCCAGCGCGTAGTAGTTGCCCTTGGCATAGTGCGCCGGCGGCACCTGGCCCGGCGGGAAGCCTTGCAGCGCGCGCGCCAGCGCCTGCGCGTGCAGGCCGGCGCTGTTGACGACGCGCCGCGCCTTCAGGCGCATCGGCTCATCGCCGGCCACGTCGAGCTCGATGCCGTCCCCGGCGATGCGCCCGCCGGTCACCGGGCTGCGCAACGCGAGCATCGCGCCATGCGCCTCGGCATCGCCCTGCAGCGACAGCATCAGCGCGTGGCTGTCGATGACGCCGGTGGACGGCGATTCGAGCGCGGCCACGCAATCCAGCGCCGGCTCGCGGCCCAGCGCCTCGCCGCGCGACAGCACGCGCAGATCGTGCACGCCGTTGGCTGCGGCCTTCTCGCGGATGGCCTGCATCTCGCCGAGCTGCTCATTCGACGTGGCGACGATCAGCTTGCCGCAGCGCCGATAGGGCACGCCGTGCGCGTCGCAATAGGCGTACAGCAACTCCTTGCCGCGCACGCACAGCCTCGCCTTCAGCGAGCCTGGCGCGTAGTAGATGCCGGCGTGGATGACCTCGCTGTTGCGCGAACTGGTGGCCGTGCCGATCGCGCTTTCCGCTTCGAGCACGACGACCTCGCGTCCATCCAGCGCCAGCGCGCGCGCAACGGCCAGGCCCACCACGCCAGCACCGATGACGGCGGTGTCGATTTCTTCCATGCACCGAGTGTGCAGCACCCAGGGCGGTGCCGCCCGGCGCCCCTTTGGCTTCGACTGTGTCAGCCTCGACACATGGCCGGGATGAAGCAGAAACGCGCGGCCCCTAGGCTGGCGGGCATCGACTTCACGAGCCACGCCTCATGCATTCCCACGATCACGGCCTCGCGCATGACCTGCAAACCATCGAACGCCGCCGCGCGCTGCTGTGGCTGGCCGGCGCCGGTGCCGTGTCGCTGCTCGGTTGCGGCGGCGGTGACGACAAGAGCACGAGCAGCACGTCGAGCTCGGGCAGCAGTTCGTCTGGCTCCACGGGCTCCAGCAGCAGTGGAAGCACCAGCAGCTGCGCGGTCATTCCGGAAGAGACCGCGGGGCCCTATCCCGGTGATGGCTCGAACCAGTCCTCGGGCAGCACGTCCAACGTTCTCGCGCTCAGCGGCATCGTGCGCAGCGACATCCGCACCAGCGTCGGCGACGCCTCCGGCACCGCGGCCGGCGTGCCGATGACGATCACGCTGACGCTGGTGAACGCGAGCAGCAGTTGCGCGAGCCTCGCAGGCTATGCGATCTACCTCTGGCACTGCAACCGCGATGGCAAGTACTCGCTGTACTCCAGCGGCATCACCGGCGAGAACTACCTGCGCGGCGTCCAGGTGACCGACAGCAACGGCCAGGTGACCTTCACGACCATCTTCCCGGCCTGCTACTCGGGCCGCTGGCCGCACATCCACTTCGAGGTTTATCCGAGCCTGGCGCAGGCCACGGGCTATGCGAACAAGGTGAAGACCTCGCAGATGGCGATGCCGGCCGATGTGTGCAG
>VBDL01000317.1 GCA_005884255.1 Betaproteobacteria bacterium
CGGCGATGTTGGTGTGGATTTCACGCTTCAGGCGCTCGCGCTGCTCGGGTGTCACACCAGGCGCCTGCGGGCTCTCCAGCAGCGACACCGCCATCTTCAGCCGCGCCAGCGGTGAACGCAGCTCGTGGCTGGCATTGGCCAGCAGCGACTGATGCGAGCGCACCAGCGCATGCACGCGCTCGGCCGCATGGTTGAAGCTCGACGCCACGGCGGCAATCTCGTCGCGGCCCGAGGCATCGACACGGTGGTCGAGCCGGCCAGCGCCGAACTGCTCCACGCCTTGCTTCAAGGCCTCCAGCCGGCGCGTCAGGCGGCGCACGACCGGATAAGCGCCGGCAGACACCGCGGCAAAGAGCACCAGCAGCACGACGAACAGGCCGGTGCCCTGGATCCACCCCGGCGGCAACAGCGGCAGCATGTACCACGGCGGCGCGCCACGGATCATCACCGGCCCGTCCGGCGGTGGCGGCTCGCCGCGCGGGCCGGGCTCGAAACGCTGCTCCAAGCGCTCCATGCCACCGCCTTCGACGCGCATCCTCATGCCGAAGCCCGGGCGCAGCACCCACAGCGTGCGCCCATCCTCGAGGTGGATCGAATGAATGCGCCCGACGAAGCGTTCGTCCGCCTGGCGCCGCTCGAAGGATTCCGACGTGGCGATGCGCTTGCCGTTGGCATCGTCCAGCGCCATCGGCAGGCGCAGCCGCTGCGACCAGTCGCGCAGCGCCGCGGCCTGCTCGTCCGGGGGCGCATCGGCGCCGGGCAGCGAGCGCTGGATCAGCTCGGCCCACGCGGTGACGCGCTCGGACACCATGCGCTCGGCCACATCCCGCTCCTGCGCAAGGTGGCGCTGCACGAGCCAGCCCGAGCCGATCGCGAACAGCGCGAGCACGGCCACCACCGTGAGGTAGATGCGCAGGTACAGCGTCTTCACGAGAGAAGGATCACGAATCCGCGTCCTGCTTGCGCGCGAACAGGTAGCCCGCGCCGCGAACGGTGAGCACGCGGCGCGGCGTCTTCGGGTCTTCTTCGATCACGGCGCGGATGCGCGAGATGTGCACGTCGATCGAGCGGTCGAAGGCCTCCAGCGGGTGGCCCTTGAGCGAATCCATGATCTGGTCGCGCGACAGCACGCGGCCGGCGCTGCGCGCGAGCACCACCAGCAGATCGAACTGATGGCTGGTCAGATCGCAAGGCACGCCATCGAGGCGCGCGACGCGGCCGCCGACGTCGATCTCCAGCCGCCCGAAGCGCAAGACCTCGTCGGCCACCGGGTCGGGCTGCGCGCGGCGCAGCAGCGCCTTCACGCGGGCCAGCAGCTCGCGCGGCTCGAAGGGCTTGGGCAGGTAGTCGTCGGCGCCGAGCTCGAGGCCGACGATGCGGTCCATCGGCTCGCCGCGCGCGGTGAGCATCAGCAGCGGCAGCTTGCGCCAGCGCGCGTCGGAGCGGACTTCGCGCGTCAGGTCGAGGCCGTCGCCGTCGGGGAGCATCAGGTCCAGCACCAGTGCGTCGTAGCCGCCCATCGCGAGGCGCTCGCGGCCGGCGGCCAGCGAGCCGGCGGTGTCGACCTCGAAGCCCGAGGCACGCAGGTAGTCGCCGACCATCGCGGTCAGGCGGGCGTCGTCGTCGATGAGCAGCAGTCTCGTCACGGTCGCACAAACTAAAAAGCGCCCCGGCGCGGAGGCACCGGGGCGAAGGCCGATGATCCGTGGGGCCGATGCGCCAAGCATACGACCCGCCGCCGGACCGGGGGGGACACTCGTCATGTCAGCTTTTCGGTTTGCCCTCGAGCTCCTGCATCTCGCGCATGTGGCGCTCCATCATGTCGTGGCGCTTCTTCATCTTGTCGGCGAGCGTCTTGCGCTGCTCGGGGGTGAGCACCTTGCTCACGTCGAGCATGGCCTGCGTCATGCGCTTGCTGATCTGGTCGTGCGCGGCGAGCTGCTGCTGGCGCAGCGCCTCCACGGCGTTGGCATCGACGGTGGGCTGCGCGAAGGCCTGCATCATCTGCTCGCGCAGGCCGCGGTTGGCTTCGCGCTGCGCCTTCAGGTCGGCGGCGGCGGCCTGGGTGATCTGCTTGATCTGGGCACGCTGCTGCTCCGTGGCGTTCACGCCGTCGAGCATGCGGTCGAGCATGTGGCCCATGTGCGGGCCGTGAGGGCCGACGAAGAACGCAGCACCTCCAACGTGCGGGCCGGGTTGCGCATAGGCGCTGAGCGTCAAGGTGCCGGCCAGCGCGACGACGAGACCGGCAACCACGAGGGCGGTACGGGAGGCGATGGATTTCATGCGGGCTCCGAGGCGTTTAGTCGGTGCCGCCATCGTGCCCCGCAGCGGTATCCGCCCCATGCAGAGCGGGTAAAGATGTGTGAATGCCGGCTATCGAAGACTCACGGCGCGGCCGCGTCGATGCGTGCGAGGCGACGCCACAGCGCGAAGGCGGGGTTGCTGCACGACAGCTCCAGGCGCAGCAAGGCGCCGCTGCCACGGTCGACCACCATCACGCCATCGAGTCGCGTGCTGCCTTCGCCGTCGCGCGGTGCCGCGCCGCGCAGTTCGAGCACCGCGGCGTCGAAGCGGCGGCCGGCGACAGTCTGCGGGCCGAGCGACATGACTTCGGCCGTGACAGGTGCGACCAGGTCCGGATCGTCGGCGGCGATCAACTCGCCGCTGAGCGTCTGGCCGAGCGACAGCTCCGGCTCGAGCAGGCGCCGCCACTGCAGCAGACCGTGACCCGGCGCGCTCAGCGCGTTGCCTGCGAAGTCTTGCCGCCAGGCGGTGCCGGCAGCGGCGGCCGGCGGCTCGACGGCGAAGGCCAGTTCGTCGCGCTTCAGCGCAATCAAGCGCAGCCCGAGCTGCGTCGCGGCGGTGCCGACGCGGGACCGCTCCTCGTAGACCAGGCGTTCGCCGAGGCGGATCGGCAGCGCTGCGATGCGCTCGGCCGGCAACTCCTCGGGCAGCGGCGGGCAGGCCGCTCGCGCCTGCGCTTGCTGCAGCGCCTGCGCGCGACCCTTCAGGCGGGCGAGTTCCGTGGCGTCCTCGCCGTCGGGCCGCATCGCCAGCAGCGCGGGCCAGAACACCATCGCGCCGACGCTGAAGGCGATGGCGTTGTTGCCTCGCCGCTCGTCGACCTTGTATGCGCGCGCCGCGGCCTGCCATTGCGCCCGATCGAGCTCGGCTTGCAGTCGGGCGCAGTCCCAGCCGGCGAACTCAGCGCCATCGGCCGCCTGGGGCCGGACATCAGAGGATCGGGTGGCACAGCCGGCGAGCAGCGCCGTGGCCGCGCAGGCGGCCACCGCCGCAGTCGTGAAACGCATGCGGCGATTGTGACCGCGCCGCCAACGTCAGTTCGGGGTTGCCGGGCTCCCCGCCACCTTGCCGCCGTTGGCCTTGAAGGAGGCGATCGCCTTCT
>VBDL01000339.1 GCA_005884255.1 Betaproteobacteria bacterium
CGCGAGTTCAAGTTCTACTACAGCGCACAGCAGGCCGACGCGCAGGGCAACTACACCGTCGACCACGGCGCCGGCGTCTACGTGTTCGATCCCCGGGGCCGGCTGCGGCTGATGATGCGCCCGGGCTCGGCCGTCGATGCGATGGCCGCCGACGTGGCCCAGCTGCTGAAGGAGTGAACCATGGCCATTGCGCAGCGCTTGTCCCAGCTGGCCGCCGTCGCGCTCGCGGCGCTGGCCTTGGCCGCCACCGCCGACGAAGCCGCCGTGCGCCAGACCGTGTCGCGCGTGTTCCCGCAAAGCCAGATCAAGGGCATCGCGCCGACGCCGGTCGCGGGCCTGTTCGAGGCGGCCGTCGACGACCGCATCTACTACGTGAGCGGCGACGGGCGCTACGTGCTCGGCGGCCCGCTGATCGACGCGCTGAACCAGACGAATCTCACCGAGGCGCGCCTGGCGAAGCTCAACGCCATTCCCTGGGCCAGCCTGCCGCTGGACCTCGCGATCCGGCGCGTCGTCGGCGCTGGCACGCGGCGCATCGCCATCTTCGAAGACCCGGACTGCCCCTACTGCAAGCAGCTCGAGCAGACCCTGGCCGGCGTGGGTGACCTGACGATCTACGTGCTGCTCTATCCGCTGGACGAGCTGCATCCGCGCGCGGCGGAGAAGTCGAAGGCCGTGTGGTGCGCGAAGGACCGCGCCAAGGCCTGGGCAGAGGTGATGCGCAGCGGCGTCGCGCCGGCCAACGTCGGCCCCTGCGACAACCCCATCGCGAAGATCGCCGAGTTCGGGCGGCGCCACCGCATTGCCGGCACGCCGACGATCATCCTCGCGGACGGCCGCCGCCTTGTCGGCGCGGTGCCGCGCGAGCAGTTGGAGAAGGAACTCAGCCGCGTCGAGAAACCCGGCACCAATTGATGATGAACACGTCGCGCAAATCGATGCTGCTCTACGCCGCGCTGGCGCTCGCCGCGGCGGCGGTGCTCGTGGTGCTCGCCTCTCTGCTGACTGCGCGCCCGGCCGCACCTTCCATCGAATTCACGACGCTGGACGGCCAGAGGCTGTCGACGCAGGCGTTGCGCGGCAAGGTCGTCTACGTCAACTTCTGGGCCACGAGCTGCGCCACCTGCATCAAGGAGATGCCCGAGGTGATTAAGACCTACCAGCACTTCGCGCCGCGCGGCTTCGAGCTGCTGGCGGTCGCCATGTCGTACGACCCGCCGGAGTACGTGCGCAACTACACGCAGCAGCATCGGCTGCCGTTCAAGGTGGTGCTCGACACGCAGGGCAGCATCGCCCGCGCCTTCGACAACGTGAGCCTCACGCCCACCGCCGTGATCATCGACAAGCAGGGCAGGGTGCTGCGCCGCATCGTGGGCGAGCCCGACTTCGCCGCGCTGCATGCGCTCATCAACAAGGAGCTGGCCGCATGATCGCCCGCCTGCTCGGCCCGATCGTGGCGCTGCTGCTCGCCGCATCGCCGGCATCGCCCGCGGCGACCCCGGCCCAGGGCACGCTCGACACCGTCCGGGGTTGGCTGGGCGGTGGATCGCAAGCCGAGCTGCTACCGCCGGACGAGGCCTATCGCCTGAGCGTGCGCGCGAAGGATGCAGACACGCTCGTGGCCACGTTCACGCCCGCCAAGGAATACTACCTCTATCGCGAACGCATCCACTTCAGCATCGAGGACCCGCCGGGGCTCGCGATCGCCGGCGTCTCGCTGCCGAAGGGCGACCTCAAGGAGGACCCGACCTTCGGCAAGACCGAGGTCTACCACCGCGCGTTCGAGGCCGTCATCCGCCTGTCGCCGGCAGGCACGCGCGCCGATTCGATCAAGCTGCATGCGAGCTACCAGGGCTGCAACGAGCCGAAGGGGGTGTGCTACCCACCGATCGAGAAGACGCTGAGCGTGGCACTGGCCGGTGCCCCGGCTGTCGCCGGCCCGCGCACCGAAAGGCCGGACGATGCGTCGGAGCCCGGGCGCATCCAGCGGCTGTTCGCGCACGCCGGCCCGTGGGCGCTGGTCGCGGCCTTCTTCGGCTTCGGCCTGCTGCTCGCCTTCACGCCCTGCATGCTGCCGATGATTCCGATCCTGTCGGGGATCATCGTCGGGCAGGGTCACCACCCGACGAAGCGCCACGCGCTGGCCATGTCGGCCGCCTACGTGCTGGGCATGGCGATCACCTACGCGGCGGCCGGCGTCGCGGCAGGCCTGGCCGGCTCGCTGTTGTCGGCCTACCTGCAAAGCCCGTGGGTGCTCGGCGCGTTCGCGGCGATCTTCGTGCTGCTCGCGCTGTCGATGTTCGGCCTGTACGAGCTGCAGGTGCCTGCGTCGCTGCAGGGCGCGCTGGCGCGTGCCGGCGGCCGCTTCCCCGGCGGCAAGGCCACCGGCGTGTTCCTGATGGGCGCGCTCTCGGCGGTGATCGTCGGCCCCTGCGTGGCCGCGCCGCTGGCCGGTGCCTTGCTCTACATCAGCCAGACGCGCGACGCGGTGCTCGGTGGCGCGGCGCTGTTCTCGATGGCCGCCGGCATGGGCGTGCCGCTGCTGGTGGTGGGGGCCACGGCGGGAACGATCGTGCGCCGGGCCGGGCCCTGGACGGCAGCGGTCAAGCGCGTGTTCGGCATCACGCTGCTGGCGGTGGCGATCCATCTGGTGTCACCGGCGATTCCGTTCGTCGCGCAGCAGCTGCTGTGGGCGGCGCTGCTGATCGTGTCCGCCATGTTCTTGCATGCGATCGATCCGCTGCCGCGCGATGCGCCCGGCCACCGGCGGCTCTTCAAGGGCGCCGGCGTGATCGCGCTGGTGGCGGGCATCGCGCTGCTGGTCGGCGCGCTGTCGGGCAGCCGCGAGTTGCTGCAGCCGCTGGCCGGCCTGCGTGGCGCCGCCGCGCCGCAGCAAGGCGAGGCGGCGTTCCAGCCGGTGAGGAACGCGGCCGACCTCGACGCGCGCTTGCAGGCAGCGCGCGGCCGCTACGTGATGCTCGACTTCTGGGCCGAGTGGTGCGCGTCGTGCAAGGAGATGGACCGCATCACCTTCAGCGACCCGCAGGTGCAGGCGCGACTGAAGGATGTGGTCCTGCTGCGCGCCGACGTCACGGCCAACAACGCCGACGACCGGGCGCTGCTGCGCCGCTTCGCGCTGTTCGGCCCGCCGGGCATCGTGTTCTTCGACAAACAGGGCCACGAACTGGCGTACCGCGTGATCGGCTTCGAGCCGCCGCAGAAGTTCCTCGCCTCGCTGGACCGCGCGATGACGACAAGCGCACCTTAGAGGGAGTTCGTCCAAGGAGATTCAGATGAACCGACATTCAATCAAGCTGGCGCTGCTGGCCGCAGGCGCCGCCGCGCTCGCGGGCACCATCGCCGTGGCCGCCGACCAGGCGCCGGCTTCCAAGCCGGCGGCCAGCGCGCCCATGCACCGAGGAATGATGGGCTCGATGATGGGCTCCGACGGCCACATGGACAGCATGATGGGCATGATGGGTGCGTGCCAGTCGATGATGGACAGCGGCGGCATGCAGGGCGGCGGGGCGATGATGAAACTGCCCGCAGGCAACGA
>VBDL01000340.1 GCA_005884255.1 Betaproteobacteria bacterium
ACATCGAGTTGAAGAACGTCCACGGCATCGGCTCCAACCTTGGAGCGTAAACCAATCCGTGCACTGCGCTCAATAGTCGCGGCGCCATCGCACAGCGGCATTGCCACAAGCGTCATGAAATGGCCCACCCCCGAAGCGCCTTCGGCGCTCCCCCTCAAGGGGGCGACACCAGCGGACCAGCAAAGCCGGATCCGCGGTGTCCGCGCGGTCATTACACGGGTTAACCCGCGGCCTGACCGTGCGGTTAGGCGCGCTTCCCTAGAAATTTGGAGGAGCGGGGTTCCCGCTTGCGGCCGAAATCTGCAAAATAGAACGATCGTTCGTTTTCTTCTGGCCCACCGTGTCCGCCCTGCCCACCCCCACCAGTCCCAAGCTCCTGCGCCAGCCGCGCAAGCGGCCCGTGCCGGCCAAGCCCACGCTGAAGACCCTGCAGAAGGGCCAGCAGACGCGCGCCGCCATTCTCGATGCTGCACTGGGCCTGGCCTCCAGCATGGGCCTCGAAGGCCTGTCGATCGGCGCACTGGCCGAGGTCACGCAGATGAGCAAGTCGGGCGTGTTCGCCCATTTTGGCTCACGCGAGGAACTGCAGATCTCGGTGATCCGCGAGTATCACGCGCGTTTCGAGGAAGAAGTCTTCTTCCCCGCGGTGCGTGAGGCGCGCGGCCTGCCGCGCCTGCGCGCGCTGTACGAGCGCTGGATCAAGCGCGTGTCGGTGGAAATCGACTCCGGCTGCATCTACATCAGCGGCGCCGTCGAGTTCGACGATCGTCCGGGCCCGGTGCGCGATGCGCTGGCGACGATGGTGCGCGCGTGGCACGCGGCGCTCGAGAAGGCGATCCGGCTGTCGATCGAAGAGGGCCATCTGCGCGCCGACACCGACCCGCTGCAGATGCTGTTCGAGATTCACGGGATGATCCTCGCCGTCCACCACGACGCGCGCTTCCTCAAGCTGCCGGGTGCCATCGACCGTGCCCGCAACGCCTTCGAGCGCGTCATCGCGCACTACGCCACGCCCGCGGCCGAGGCGCCGAAGCCGCGCGCCAAGACAAAGCGCTGACCTTCGCAGCGCGAACCCCTTTCTCATCAGGAGCAGTCCATCATGGCTCAGTACACCCCTCCGTTGCGCGACATGCAGTTCGTCCTGCACGAGGTGCTCAATGCCACCGACACGCTGAAGGCGATGCCCGCGCACGCGGAGGTCGATGCCGACACCATCAACGCGGTGCTGGAAGAGGGCGGCAAGTTCGCGTCCGAGGTGCTGTTCCCACTGAACCAGAGCGGCGATCGCGAGGGCTGCACGCTGGACAAGACGACGCACGAGGTGAAGGCGCCCACCGGCTTCAGGGAAGCCTACGCGCAGTACGTCGAAGGCGGCTGGGCGGCGCTGTCGTGCGACCCCGCGTACGGCGGCCAGGGCCTGCCCATCGTCGTGAACCAGTGCTTCTACGAGATGCTCAACTCGGCCAACCAGGCGTGGACGATGTACCCCGGCCTGTCGCACGGCGCCTACGAGGCGCTGCACGCGCATGGCACCGATGAGCAGAAGAAGGTCTACCTGCCCAAGCTCACCAGTGGCGAGTGGACCGGCACCATGTGCCTGACCGAGCCGCACTGCGGCACCGACCTCGGCCTCTTGCGCACCAAGGCCGAGCCGCAGGCCGACGGCACCTACCGCATCACCGGCCAGAAGATCTTCATCTCGGCCGGCGAGCACGACCTGTCGGACAACATCGTGCACCTCGTGCTCGCGCGCCTGCCGGACGCGCCCGAGGGCAGCAAGGGCATCTCGCTGTTCGTCGTGCCGAAGTTCATTCCGGATGCTTCGGCCAAGCCGGGCCAGCGCAACGGCGCGTACTGCGCGGGCCTCGAGCACAAGATGGGCATCCACGGCAACGCGACTGCGCAGATCGTGCTCGACAACGCGGTCGGCACGCTGGTCGGCCAGCCGAACAAGGGCCTGGCCGCGATGTTCGTGATGATGAACGCGGCGCGCCTCGGGGTGGGCAACCAGTCGCTGGGCTTGACCGAAGTGGCCTACCAGAACGCGGTGGCCTACGCGAAAGACCGCATCCAGATGCGCGCGCTGTCCGGCCCCAAGGCGCCCGACAAGCCGGCCGATCCGATCATCGTGCACCCCGACGTGCGCAAGATGCTGCTCACGGCGCGCGCCTATGCCGAAGGCGGACGGGCGCTGGCCATCTACACGGCGCTGCAGATCGACCAGGAACTCTCGTCCACCGACGAAGACGAGCGCAAGGCCGCGGCCGACCAGGTGGCGCTGCTGACGCCGATCATCAAGGCCTTCATCACCGACAACGCCTGGGCCGCCACGTCGCACTGCATGCAGGTGTTCGGCGGCCACGGCTACATCGCCGAGTGGGGCATGGAGCAGTACGTGCGCGACGCGCGCATCAACATGATCTACGAGGGCACCAACACGATCCAGTCGCTGGACCTGCTGGGTCGCAAGGTGCTGGGCGACAACGGCGCGAAGCTGAAGAAGTTCGGCAAGCTGGTGCAGGAGTTCGTCGAGGAAGAAGGCACCAACGAGGCGATGCAGGAGTTCGTCAACCCGCTGGCGGACCTCGGCGACAAGCTCACCAAGCTGACCACCGAGATCGGCATGAAGGCCTTCCAGAACCCCGACGAGGTCGGCGCCGCCGCGGTGGACTACCTGCGCGTGGCCGGCCACCTGGTGTTCGCCTACTTCTGGGCTCGCATGGCCAAGGTCGCGCTGGCGAAGAAGGATTCCGGCGACCCGTTCTACACAGCCAAGCTGCACACCGCGCGCTTCTATTTCGCCAAGCTGCTGCCCGAGACCGCGAGCCTGATCCGCAGCGCGCGCGCCGGCCTGCAGCCGCTGATGGCGATGGACGAAGCCCTGTTCTAAAGACTGCCTTCACTTCAACGCAACCAAAGAGGAGACTCCGTGAAGCACATCGCCCTTGCCCTGACGCTTGCCGTGGCCGCCGGCACCACCTTTGCACAGTCCACGCCGGTGGGCCTGTGGAAGACGATCGACGACGACGGCAAGACCGAGAAGTCGCTGGTGCGCATCAGCGAGGTCGGCGGCGTGCTCGTCGGCAAGATCGAGAAGTTGTTCAACCCGACGCAGCCGGACCCGAAGTGCGACAAGTGCAGCGACGATCGCAAGGACAAGCCCATCGTGGGCCTGACCATCATCCGCAACGTCAAGCAGGACGCCGACGACAAGGACATCTGGACCGGCGGCGAGATCCTCGACCCGAACAACGGCAAGACCTACAAGACGCGGCTGAAGCCCGTCGAAGGCGGCAAGCAGTTGCAGATGCGCGGCTACATCGGGCCGTTCTATCGCACGCAAACCTGGCTGCGTGTCGAGTGATTTTTCTGGAGAAACCATGAGTCGATTCCAAGTCCGCAAGGTCGCCGTTCTGGGCGCCGGCGTGATGGGCGCGCAGATCGCCGCCCATCTGGTCAACGTGAAGGTGCCGGTGGTGCTGTTCGACCTGCCTG
>VBDL01000341.1 GCA_005884255.1 Betaproteobacteria bacterium
CATCGGTCGACGCCAATGTCACGCTGGTGCGTCTGGGCTATCGGCCGCCCTATGACATCGCCGGCATGCTCGGCTTCATGGCGCAGCGCGCCATTGCCGATGTCGAGACCGTCGACACCGATGGCGCGCAGTGGCGGCGCACGCTGACCTGCCATGCGCCCGGAGGCCAAGCCGTCAGCGGCTGGCTGGCGGCGCGCTTTGTCAGCGAGCGCAACGAGTTGCAGCTGGCGCTGGCGCCGCAGCTCACGCCGTGGCTCGGCGATGTGCTGCTGCGCGTGCGGCAGGCGCTGGACCTCGATGCCGACCCGTCGCTGATCGACCCGGTGCTGCGCGTGCTGCCCGGCACGACTGAAGGCACGCGGCTGCCCGGCGGCATCGACGGCTTCGAGACGGCCACCCGCGTGATTCTCGGCCAGCAGGTCACGGTCGCCGCGGCGCGCACGTTGACGCAGCGGCTGGTGGCGCGCTTCGGCGAACCCGTAGACACACCGTTTGCCGATCTGCAGCGCCTGTTCCCATCAGCGCAAGCCCTCACGGCGGCCGACCCGGCCGATATCGGGACGCTGGGCATCGTGCGCCAGCGTGTGCGCGCGCTGCAATCGCTCGCGCAGGCGGTGGCCGAGGGCCGATTGGCACTGCACCGCGGCGCCCCGCTGCAGGCCACGCTCGATGCGCTGCGAGCGCTGCCCGGCATCGGCGACTGGACGGCGCAATTGATCGCCATGCGCGCACTGGCCTGGCCCGATGCCTTCCCGGCCAGCGACATCGGCGTGCTCAATGCGCTGGGCACGCGCTCGGCGGCCGAGGCACAGGCCCGTGCCGAGTCCTGGCGCCCGTGGCGCGCCTACGCGGTGATGCGCCTGTGGCAAACATTGGAGACTGCCCCATGAACCGATCCGCCTACATCGCGCAAACGCGCATCGACACGCCGCTCGGGCCACTCACTGCAGTGGCCACGGCCAAGGGCCTTGCCGGCCTGTGGTTCGACGCGCAACGCCATCACCCCGGCCCCATCGACGCGCCGGAAGACGCCTCGCAGCGCTGGCTCGCGCAAGCGCGCGACGAACTCGCCGCCTACTGGCGTGGCGACACGCACTTCAGCGTACCGCTGGATCTGCAGGGCACGCCCTTCCAGTGCGCGGTGTGGCAGGCACTGCTGCGAGTGCCGTCGGGTGACACCACGCACTATGCGGAGATTGCCGCGCGTGTAGGCTCGCCGTCCGCGGCGCGCGCGGCGGGCGCCGCCATCGGCCGCAATCCCATCAGCATCGTCGTGCCCTGCCATCGCGTGGTCGGGCGCGACGGCTCGCTCACCGGCTATGCCGGCGGGCTGCCGCGCAAACGCGCGCTGCTGCAACTCGAATCAAAAGCACAGCCATGAAGCGCTCAGACATTGTCGAACTCGTCGTCCTCGCCGCGCTGTGGGGCGCATCGTTCCTCTTCCTGCGCATGGGTGCGGCCGAGTTCGGGCCGGTGGCGCTGGCCTGCGTGCGCGTCGTCGGCGCGAGCTGCTTCCTGTTGCCGCTGCTTGCGTGGCGCGGTGAGTTTGCGCTGCTGCGCCGCCACTGGCGGCCGCTGCTGGTGGTCGGCATCACGAACTCGGCGCTGCCGTTCCTATGCTTCAGCTTCGCAGCGCTGTCGATCACGGCCGGCCTGTCGGCCATCTTCAATGCGACGACACCGCTGTTCGGTGCGCTGTTCGCGTCGCTGTGGTTGAAGGACAAGCTCACACCGCAGCGCATGCTCGGCTTGGGCGTAGGCTTTGCCGGCGTGCTGTGGCTGGTGGCCGACAAGGCCAACTTCAAGCCCGGCGCCGGGAGCACCGGCTGGGCCGTGCTGGCCTGCCTCGCCGCCACCGCGCTGTACGGCTTCTCGGCCAGCTTCACAAAGAAGCACTTGGCCGGCGTGCCGCCGATGGTCGGTGCGGCCGGCAGCCAGCTCTCGGCCACGCTGACGCTGGCGTTGCCGGCCGCGCTGATGTGGCCCGCTCACGCGCCGAGCACCACCGCATGGAGCACCGCGATCACGCTGGCACTGCTGTGCACGGGAGTGGCCTATGTGCTGTTCTTCCGCCTGATCGCGAACACCGGCCCGACCAACGCCATCAGCGTGACCTTCCTCATTCCTGCGTTCGCGGTGTTGTGGGGCGCCCTGTTCCTCGGCGAGAGCTTGACCCTGCCGATGATCCTCAGCTGCGGCGTGATCCTCGTGGGCACGGGATTGACCACTGGTCTTCTACGCTGGAGAACGGTGCCGCGCGCTACGATGCAGCGGTGATCCCGTGGCTGCATGACGACGACACGCCGCTGCCCGACCCGCGGTTCGCATTGCCGCGCGGCTCGGAAGCGCCCGGGCTGCTGGCCGCTGGCGGCCGGCTGAGCATCGAGCGGCTGACCGAGGCGTATTCCAAGGGCGTCTTCCCCTGGTTCAGCGAGGGGCAGCCGGTGCTGCGGTGGTCGCCCGATCCGCGCATGGTGCTGCCGGTCGGGCAGTTCAGGCTGTCGCGCTCGCTGCGCAAGACGATCTCCCGCTTCGTCCGCACGCCCGGCTGCGAAGTGCGCATCGACAGCGCCTTCGGCACCGTGATCCGCCGCTGCGCGAGCACGCCGCGCGAAGGTCAGGATGGCAGCTGGATCGTGCCGGGCATGGTCGCCGCCTACAGCGCCTGGCACCGCCAAGGTGCGGTGCACAGTTTCGAGACCTGGATCGACGGCGAGCTGGTCGGCGGGTTGTACGGCGTGAGCCTGGGGCGCATGTTCTTCGGCGAATCCATGTTCTCGCTGCAGACCGACGCGTCGAAGATCGCGCTCGCCGCGCTGGTGTGCTTTTGCCGCGAGCACGGCGTGGCGTTGATCGACTGTCAGCAGAACACTCGGCACCTGGCGTCCCTGGGTGCGCACGAAATTTGCCGAGCAGATTTCGAGCGCCACCTGACCCTCAGTCTGGGGGCGACGCCTATCGTGGATTGGACCTATCATCCTCGCCTATGGGTGCATCTGGGCTTCGGCTCGGCCGCAGCCGCATCCGGTGAACCGACGACCAAGACCGCCGCGTGACCCACCCGAAAGAGCTTCCGCTCGCGTCGCTGCAGTTCTATGCGACGGCACCCTACCCTTGCAGCTATCTGCCGGGGCGCATGGCGCGCTCGCAGGTGGCCACGCCCAGCCATCTGATCCATGCCGATGCCTATTCCGGGCTGGTGGCCAACGGCTTCCGCCGCAGCGGCATGTTCACCTACCGGCCCTATTGCGACGGCTGCCGCGCCTGCGTGCCGCTGCGCATCCCGGTGGCCGGCTTCGAGCCTTCGCGCAGCCAGCGCCGCGCCTGGAAGGCCCACCAGCACCTGCAGGCGCGCGTGCTGCGCTTGTGCTTCGTGCCCGAGCACTACCAGCTCTACCTGCGCTACCAGTCCGGCCGTCACAGCGGCGGCGGCATGGACCACGACAGCATCGACCAGTACACGCAGTTCCTGCTGCAAAGCCGCGTCAACTCGCGGCTGGTCGAGTTTCGCGAGCCCTCTCCCAGCGGCAACGGCGCGTTGAAGATGGTGTCGATTCTCGACATCCTCAACGACGGGCTGTCGGCCGTGTACACCTTCTTCGAGCCCGAGGCGCAGGCGAGCTACGGCACCTTCAGCGTGCTGTGGCAGATCGAGCAGACCAAGCAGCTCAAGCTGCCTTACATGTACCTCGGCTACTGGATCGCACGAGCTGCTGATCGACGGCCACTGGCGCCACGCCTGACGCTTCGGCGTCGATCCCCCCTTCGTCCCTTGACGCGCGATGCGCGAACTCGCGCGCCGTTCTCTCGTCCTTCGCGTGATAAACTGAATGCGAATCGATCGCATTTCTAATCCGAAGCAACCCCGAGGGACACATCTTGAGAATCCGGGCGTGGGGCGCCATCGCGGCGCTGG
>VBDL01000342.1:0-2121 GCA_005884255.1 Betaproteobacteria bacterium
TCGGCCGGTCGCTCTGCGCGGCGAGCTTCAGCGCGCGCTCCTGCACGGCGCTGGCGAACTGCGCCGGCTTGGCGATTTCATCGACGAGGCGCCAATCGAGCGCCTTCTTGCCGCGCACACCTTCGGTGGTGGTGCAGAAGATGTCGGCCAGGTCGTGGCGCACACGGCGCTTGTCGGTGACGCGCGTCAGGCCGCCGGTGCCGGGCAGCACGCCGAGCAGCGGCACCTCGGGCAGCGACACCGACGACGAGCGGTCGTCGACCAGCACGATGTCGTCGCACGCCAGCGCCAGCTCGTAGCCGCCGCCGGCGCAGGCGCCGTTCAGCGCGGCGACGAACTTCAGCCCCGAGTGGCGCGACGAATCCTCGATGCCATTGCGCGTCTCGTTGGTGAACTTGCAGAAGTTGACCTTCCACGCATGCGTCGAGAGGCCCAGCATGAAGATGTTGGCGCCGGAGCAGAAGATGCGCTCCTTGGCCGACGTGACGATCACCGTGCGCACCTCGGGGTGCTCGAAGCGGACGCGGTTCAGCGCATCGTGCAGCTCGATGTCGACGCCGAGGTCGTAGCTGTTGAGCTTGAGCTTGTAGCCGGGCTTCAGGCCGCCGTCTTCGGACACGTCCATCGCCAGCGTGGCGATCTGTCCATCGAAGCTCAGCTTCCAGTGTTTGTAGCGCGAGGGCTCGGTACGGTAGTCGACGACGGTGTCATTCATGGGCGGGGCTCCTTGACAAGCACAATACTGCAATTCATCGATCGGATGAATGCATCATAGTGCATGTTGTGGGCGGCGTCAAAGCCTTTTCCTGGCAACTCCCGAAAATCAGGCCGGCAGGCCGACGGCGGCGCGAACCTTCTCGCGAAGCTGCGCGAAACAAGGGTCCAGCGCCAGCCCACTGGTGTCGAAGCTCAGGTCGGCCTTGGCGTAGAAGGCGGCGCGGCCGGCGAGGATGCGCTTCAGGTCGTCCATCGCTTCGCGGCTGGCCGCCATCGGCCGCGTGTCGCCCTGGGCGGCGACGCGCTGCATGTGCTCTTCCGGCTCGGCCTGCAGCCACACGGTGAAGCAGTGCTCGAGCAACTGGTTGAAAGTGGCCGGATCGGACACGAGGCCGCCCGGCGTGGCGATCACCACCTCAGGATAGATCTGCACGGCTTCCTCCAGCGCGCGCCGCTCGTAGCGACGATAGGCATTGGTGCCGTAGAGGTCGTGGATCTCGCGGATGCTGCAGCCGGCGAACTTCTCGATCTCGCGGCTCAGCTCGACGAAGGGGTAGCCGAGATCCTCGGCCAGCATCGCGCCGAGCGTCGACTTGCCCGCGCCGCGCAGCCCGATCAGCGCGATGCGGCGCTGGCGTTCACCTTGGCGCCCGCCGGCGCCGAACAGCTCGGCGAGCTTGAGCCTCGCGCGCCGCAGCTCGGGCTCGGAGCGATGCTCCAGCAACTCGCGGATCAAAAGCCACTCGGGCGAGGCAGTGGTCACGTCGCCGATCAGCTCGGCCAGCGGACATTGAAGCGCCTGCGCCACCTGCTGCAGCACGAGGATCGACGCATTGCCGGTGCCGTACTCCAGGTTGGCCAAATGGCGCTCGGAAATGTCGGCGGCCAGCGCCACTGCGCGTCGCGTCAGCCCACGACGCGCGCGAAGCTCGCGCACGCGCTCGCCCAGCGCGGTGAGCAGCGGATCGCGCGGCGATTCCTTCGCTTCGAGTTCGGCGCTGTCGCGCGTGGCTTCGAGATTCATGCGGATGGGGCCTAGGGTCTTCCCGGTGTATGAATTATAGTGCTTGACACTGATTGGCTCGCTCGCCTATCGTTCAACAAATGCACGATAGTGCATCATGATCCAGGTGGCAAGACATGAATCCCCCGTCCTTTGATGCGCTGATGCAGGAACTCGCCGGTGTCGTCGCCGGCCGGCCACTCGATGCGGCGCTCGCCGCGCAACTGAATGCCGAGCATGGCGCTGGGTCGCCACTGTATCGCCGCGTGCGCGCCGCCTGCATCGAAGGCGTGGCCGACGGCTGGCTGTGCGCCCGCGAAGGCGGCGGCTTCCGCTATGGCCGCGCCTGCAAGCCTTCATTGGAGCTGCATGGCTTCTCGGTCGACGTGGTGGACATGCGG
>VBDL01000342.1:2257-5527 GCA_005884255.1 Betaproteobacteria bacterium
ACCGGCCAGTAAGGAGTTACATGATGGCTGAGTTGCTACCCAACTATCTGGGCGGGCGTTGGCAGAGTGGCGGCGGCAGTGGCGCCGTGCTGTGCGATCCCGTGCTCGGCGACGAGCTGGTGCGGGTGTCCGCCGAAGGGCTGAACTTCACCGAGGGCTTTGCCTTCGCCCGCGAGCGCGGCGCCGCGCTGCGCGCGATGAGCTACGGCGAGCGCGCCGCGTCGCTGGCGAAGGTCGGCGAGCTGCTGCAGAGCAAGCGCGACGAGTATTACGCGATCGCCACCGCGAACAGCGGCACCACGCGCAACGACTCGGCCATCGACATCGACGGCGCGATTTACACGCTCGGCCAGTACGCGCGGTGGGGCGCGAAGCTCGGCGATGCGCGCGCACTGCACGATGGCGAGGCGGTGTCCTTGGCCAAGGATGGCAGCTTTCGCAGCGCGCACCTGCTGACGCCGCAGCGCGGCGTGGCGCTGTTCATCAATGCCTTCAACTTCCCGTCGTGGGGATTGTGGGAGAAGGCCGCGCCGGCGCTGCTGTCCGGCGTGCCGGTGATCGTCAAGCCGGCCACCGCGACGGCGTGGCTCACGCAACGCATGGTGGCTGACGTGATCGCCGCCGGCGTGCTGCCCGAAGGTGCACTGTCGGTCGTCTGCGGCCGCGGCGACGGACCGCTCGATGCGCTGCAGCCCTTCGACCTGGTGTCCTTCACCGGCAGTGCCGACACCGCGCAGATCATTCGCCGCCACCCCGCGGTGCTGCAACACGCGATCCGCGTCAACGCCGAGACAGACAGCCTGAACTGCGCGCTGCTCGGGCCCGACGCGGCGCCGGGCGACGACACGTTCGCGCTGCTGGTGCGCGAAGTCGTGCGCGAGATGACGCAGAAGTCCGGCCAGAAGTGCACGGCGATCCGCCGTGTCCTGGTGCCGGCGCAGCATGCGGCAGCCGCGGGCGAGGCCGTCGCCGCGGCGCTGGCCAAGATCACGGTCGGCAACCCGCGCAACGAGGGCGTGCGCATGGGCTCGCTCGCCAGCCTCGCGCAAAAGCGCAGCGTGGTCGAAGGCTTGGCGCAGTTGCTGGAGGAGGCCGAGCTCGCGTGGGCCGGCGACATCGGCCAGCTCATCGACGCCGACCCGGAGCGCAGCGCCTGCGTGATGCCGCAGCTGCTGGCGGTGCGCGACGGCGCCGCCGCGCAGCGCGTGCACGACACCGAGGTGTTCGGGCCAGTCGCGACGCTGGTGCCGTATCGCAACGCCGACGAAGCCTTCGCACTGGCGCGTCGCGGCCACGGCTCGCTGGTCACGTCGATCGTCAGCGCCGATGCGGCGTTCGCGGCGAAGGCCGCCGTGGAGCTGGCGCACGCGCATGGCCGCGTCCACGTGATCTCGCCCGAGGTCGCGAAGACGCAGACCGGCCACGGCAACGTGATGCCGCAATCGATGCACGGCGGCCCGGGCCGAGCCGGTGGCGGCGAGGAGCTCGGCGGCCTGCGTGCGCTGGCCTTCTATCACCAGCGCAGCGCGGTCCAGGGCCCCGAAGGCGTGGTTGCGCAGGCGTTGCAGGGCACCGTCGCATGGCGCGCGGATGCGTAGGGTGGGCTTCAGCCCACGATCGCTGGTGGGCTCAAGCCCACCCTACCAGTCAGAGCAGTAGGAGCTGTTGATGGACATGCCGCCCGAGCGCTTCAATTTCGCCACCTTCCTGATCGAGCGCAACACCGCGCGCGGGGAACGCGTCGCCTATCGCGACGACACGCGGTCTTTGAGCTACGGCGCGCTGCACGACGGCATCCGCCGCTGCGCCGGCCTGCTGCGCACCGCGGGGCTGCAGCGCGAGCAGCGCGTGCTGCTGCTGATGCACGACAACGTCGACTGGCCGGTGGCCTTTCTCGGCGCGCTGTATGCGGGCGTGGTGCCCGTGGCGGTCAACACGCTGCTCACCGCCGACGACTATGCCTACATGCTGCAGCACAGTCGCGCGCAGGCGGTGCTCACGTCCGGCGCGCTGCTGCCGGTGCTGCGCGAGGCGTTGGCGAAGGTGGGAGATGCCAGCGAGGTGCGCCAGCTGTGGGTGTCGACGCCGCCGCCCGAGCTGCGCGCCGACGAAACGCCTTTCCTCGCCGCGCTCGACGCTGCCGTGCCGCTGGCCGCGCCCGCCGAGACGCTGGCCGACGAAGCGGCGTTCTGGCTCTATTCGTCGGGTTCCACCGGCCGCCCCAAGGGCACGGTGCACACGCATGGCAACCTGTGGTGGACCGGCGAGCTGTATGGCAAGCCCTTCCTCGCCTTGCGCGAGAACGACATCGTGTTCTCCGCGGCGAAGCTCTTCTTCGCCTACGGCCTGGGCAATGGACTGACCTTCCCGCTGATGGCCGGCGCCACCACCGTGCTGATGGCCGAGCGGCCGACGCCGGCGGCGGTGTTCAAGCGCCTCGTGGAGCACAAGCCCACGGTGTTCTACGGCGTGCCCACGCTCTATGCCGGCATGCTGGCGTCGCCCGAGCTGCCCGCGCGCTCGCAGGTGGCGCTGCGCGTCTGCACCTCCGCCGGCGAAGCGCTGCCGCGCGAGATCGGCGAGCGCTTCACGGCGCACTTCGGCGCCGAGATCCTCGACGGCATCGGCTCGACCGAGATGCTGCACATCTTCCTCAGCAACCGCGCCGGCGAGGTGCACTACGGCAGCACCGGCAAGCCGGTGCCCGGCTACGAGCTCGAGTTGCGCGACGAGGAAGGCCGGCCGGTCGCCGCCGGCGAGGTCGGTGATCTCTTCATCAAGGGCCCAAGCGCCGCGCTGATGTACTGGCACAACCGAGAGAAGTCGCGCGCCACCTACCAGGGCGAGTGGCTGAAGAGCGGTGACAAGTACAGCGTCGACGCCGATGGCTACTACACCTACGCCGGCCGCAGCGACGACATGCTCAAGGTCAGCGGCCAGTACGTGTCGCCCTTCGAGGTGGAGTCGGCGCTGGCGCAGCACACGGCGGTGCTGGAGGCGGCGGTGATCGGCGTCGCCGATGCGGAAGGGCTGACCAAGACCAAGGCCTTCGTCGTGCTGAAAGCCGGCACCTCGGCATCGGAGGACGAGCTCAAGGCCTTCGTCAAGTCGCGCCTGACGCCGCACAAGTACCCGCGCAGCATCGAGTTCGTACCGGAGCTGCCGAAGACGGCCACCGGCAAGATCCAGCGCTTCAAGCTGCGCGAGCGGGAAGCGGGAAAGCCTTGATGGAATTCGTCGACGTCGACTGGGCCGGGCGCAAGGTCCAGA
>VBDL01000343.1 GCA_005884255.1 Betaproteobacteria bacterium
TCGATCTCGCTGAAGGAAGGCGTCGAGCCGTTCAAGCACCAGGCGAAGCTGGTGCGCCGCTACGGCGCCGCGGCGGTGGTGATGGCCTTCGACGAGCAAGGCCAGGCCGACACCTTCGCACGCAAGACCGAGATCTGCACGCGCGCCTACCGCATCCTCGTCGACGAGGTCGGCTTCGCGCCCGAGGACATCATCTTCGACCCCAACATCTTCGCCATTGCCACCGGCATCGAAGAGCACAACAACTACGCGGTCGACTTCATCGAGGCCACGCGCTGGATCAAGCAGCACCTGCCCGGCGCCAAGGTGTCGGGCGGCGTCAGCAACGTGTCGTTCAGCTTCCGCGGCAACGAGCCGGTGCGCGAGGCCATCCACACGGTGTTCCTCTACCACGCGATCCAGGCCGGCATGGACATGGGCATCGTCAACGCCGGCATGGTCGGCGTCTACGACGAGCTCGAGCCGCAGCTGCGCGAGCGCGTCGAGGACGTGGTGCTCAACCGCCGGCCCGATGCCGGCGAGCGCCTGGTCGAGATTGCCGAGAGCGCCAAGGGCGCCGCAAAGGACGACTCGCAGCGCCTCGCATGGCGCGCGCTGCCGGTGGCCGAGCGCCTGTCGCACGCGCTGGTGCATGGGATCACCGACTTCATCGTCGACGACACCGAAGAGGTCTGGCAAGCGATCCACGCCAAGGGCGGCCGCCCGCTGCATGTGATCGAAGGCCCGCTGATGGCCGGCATGAACATCGTGGGCGACCTGTTCGGCGCCGGCAAGATGTTCCTGCCGCAGGTGGTGAAGTCGGCGCGCGTGATGAAACAGGCGGTGGCCCACCTGTTGCCCTACATCGAGGCCGAGAAGCAGGCGCTGATCGATGCCGGCGGCGAGGCGAAAGCCAAGGGCAAGATCGTCATCGCCACCGTGAAGGGCGACGTGCACGACATCGGCAAGAACATCGTCACCGTCGTGCTCCAGTGCAACAACTTCGAGGTCGTCAACATGGGCGTGATGGTCCCGTGCCAGGACATCCTCGCCAAGGCCAAGGTCGAGGGCGCCGACCTGATCGGCTTGAGCGGCCTGATCACGCCGAGCCTCGAAGAGATGCAGCACGTGGCGGCCGAGATGCAGCGCGACGAGTTCTTCCGCGTGAAGAAGATCCCGCTGCTGATCGGCGGCGCCACGACGAGCCGCGTGCACACCGCGGTGAAGATCGCGCCGCACTACGACGGGCCGGTGGTCTACGTGCCCGACGCGTCGCGCTCGGTCGGCGTGTGCAGCGATCTGCTCAGCGACGAGCGCGCGACGAAGTTCCTCGACGAGCTGAAGGCCGACTACACGCGCGTGCGCGAGCAGCATGCGAACAAGAAGGCCACGCCGCTCGTGACGCTGGCGCAGGCCCGCGCCAACAAGACGCCGATCGACTGGGCGAGCTACGAGCCGCCGGCGCCGAAGTTCCTCGGACGCCGCCTGTTCAAGAACTACGACCTGGCCGAGCTTAGCGCTTGCATCGACTGGGGCCCGTTCTTCCAGACCTGGGACCTGGCCGGGCGCTTCCCCGAGATCCTGCGCGACGAGATCGTCGGCGACTCCGCGACGCGCGTGTTCAGCGACGGCAAGCGCATGCTGCAGCGCCTGATCGAAGGCCGCTGGCTCACGGCCAACGGCGTGATCGCGCTGTATCCGGCGAACACTGTCGATGACGACGACATCGAGATCTACGCCGACGAGTCGCGCCGCGAGGTGTTGATGACCTGGCGCGGGCTGCGCATGCAGACGGAGAGGCCGGTGGTCGACGGTGTGAAGCGACCGAACCGCTGCCTGGCGGACTTCGTCGCGCCGAAGGGCGTGAAGCCGGACTATGTCGGCCTGTTCGCGGTGACCGCGGGTCTCGGCGTCGACAAGAAGGAGGCGCAGTTCCTCGCCGATCACGACGACTACTCGGCCATCATGCTGAAGGCGCTGGCCGATCGTCTCGCCGAGGCCTTCGCCGAGCGCATGCACCAGCGCGTGCGCACCGAGCTGTGGGGCTATGCGAGTGACGAGGCTCTGAGCAACGCCGAGCTGATCGCTGAGAAGTACCGCGGCATCCGCCCGGCGCCCGGCTACCCTGCATGCCCTGACCACCGCGTCAAGCGTGACATGTTCCACGTGCTGCACGCCGAGGAGGTTGGCATGGCGCTCACCGAGAGCCTGGCGATGACGCCGGCGGCCAGCGTCAGCGGCTTCTACCTGGCGCACCCGCAGTCGAGCTACTTCAACGTCGGCAAGGTCGGCGACGATCAGATCGCCGATTGGGCGGCGCGCGCTGCCGTGGACGCCGACGAAGCCGCACGCTCGCTCGCGTCGCTGCTGTAGACACCCGACGCTCTGTTACAACTGATTCAGCGCTGCTGGCATCGAAAGCCGCGCCTGGCGCGTTAGCGTCGCAGGCAATCGAGAAGGAGCTTGACGATGTCTGAACTGAACACCGTGCCCACCAGCGGCTCGCGCCTGTCACGCAATGCCCTGCTGGCGGGCGGTGGTCTGGCCCTGGCCGGCTTTGGCCTCGCAGCCGGTTTGATGCTGCGCACGCCGGCGAGCGGGCCGTCCGTGGCACCATCCCCTGCCGCCGTGTCGAGCACGGCACCGGCCGCGGATACTGCGCCGGCCACCACCACCACGGCGGCGGCTACCGCGCCTGCGCAGCCCGCCGCGCCGGTCGCCAAGCCCGCGCCGCAAAAGGCTGCGCCCCGCCATGAAACGCACAGCACGTCGGCGCAGCCGAACGAACAGGTGCCGGTGAGCCATGAAGGCAGCACGCAGCGCGTCGCCACCTGCGCCAGTTGCGGTGTGATCGAGGCCGTGCGGCCGGTGCAGCAGAAGGGCCAGGGAACGGGTCTGGGTGCGGTGGCGGGCGGTGTCGTCGGCGGTGCGCTCGGCAACCAGATGGGCCACGGCAATGGCCGCGCCGCGATGACCATCCTCGGCGCGATCGGCGGTGGCCTGGCCGGCAACGAGGTCGAGAAGCGCACGCGCAGTGAAACGGTCTATGAAGTGAGCGTGCGCATGGACGATGGCTCGTTGCGCACGATCACGCAGCAAACGGCGCCTGCGGCCGGCACGCGCGTCGCCGTCGAGGGTCAGACGCTGCGCACACTGAACCGCACTCCGGCCGGCGCAGCCGAGCCGCGCTTGGTGCGCACCAACGCGCAGGGCGTGTGAGAAACAACGAGGAGATGAAGATGAAGTCGCTTTCGATCGCGCTGGTGGTGGCCAGCGCCGCCATGCTGGGTACGTCGGCCTTTGCCGGCGAGCCCGTGAAGGGCGAGACGCCCAAGGTCGTGAACGGCGTGAAGCTGTCGGCCGTCTGTGACCACTGCGGCGTCGTCAGTGGCGTGCGCAGCGAAACGCGCAAGGGCAAGGCCAGCGGTGTCGGCGCCGTGGGCGGCGCGGTGGTCGGTGGGGTGATCGGCAACCAGTTCGGCGGCGGCAGCGGCAAGACCGCGACCACGGCGATCGGTGCCGTCGGTGGCGGCATCGCCGGCCACGAGATCGAGAAGCAGATGAACAAGCACACCGTGTGGATCACCACGGTGACGCTGAAGAACGGCAGCAAGCACCACTACGAGAGCGCCAGCGCGCCCGCGCTGAAGGCGGGCGACGTGGTGCGCATCGAGAACGGGCACCCGGTCAAGCACGCCGGTTAAGCGTCGGCGTTCGGCAATCCGCGCCGGTACTGCAGCGCTTCGGCCAGGTGCGGTACCTCGATGTTGCGCGCAGCGGCCAAGTCGGCGATGGTGCGTGCAACCTTCAGCGTGCGATGCAGGCTGCGGCCGGACCAGCCCAGCCGATCGGCCGCGCTTTGCAGAAAGCGCGACGCGGCCGTGCCGAGCACCGCGTGCTCATTCAGCGTTGAGGCCTCCAGCTCGGCGTTGGCCAAGCCCTGTCGAGCCAGCGCCCGC
>VBDL01000344.1 GCA_005884255.1 Betaproteobacteria bacterium
CGAGCTGCGCAGCAGCGACCGTGCGCGCGAAAGGCGCGACATCACGGTGCCGATGGGGATGTCGGCGACGCGCGCGATCTCCTTGTACGACAGGTCCTCGAGCTCGCGCATCACCAGCACCTCGCGATAGGGCAGCGGCAGCGCGGCGACGGCCGCGGCGAGGCTCTGCCACGTGGCTTGCCGCAGCGCCATCTGCTCCGGCTCGTGGTCGGCGGTATCGGCCAGCGCATCGAGCGCATCGGGATCGTCGACGAGGCGGCGATGGCTGGCGATCCAGTCGAGCGCACTGCGCCGCACGATGGAAAGAAACCACGGCTTGACGGCATCGCCGCGAAAGCTGTCGAAGTACTTCAACGCGCGCAAGCAGGCCTCCTGCACGGCATCTTCGGCAGCGTGGCGATCGTGCGTGAGCCAGCGCGCCAGGTTGTAGCCGGCGTCGAGGTGCGGCAGCAGCAGTCGTTCGAATCGCGTGCGCTCGGTCATGGCGTGGGCCCGATGCCGGTAGACCGCTGGCACAGGCGCTTTATTCCATCGGGAATAGCCCGCGCGCGGCGGCGGTATCGCCGTCATTCATTGACAGGAGAAAGACCATGACCCATGCCCGCTTGCATCACCTGCTGTGCGCGCTGATCGCGGCAACGTCATTCGGCGGGAGCACCGCCGCGTGGGGCGGCCCGAAGGCCTACGTCGGCAACTTCAAGGACAACACCGTGAGCGTGGTCGATACCGACGCCGCCACCGTGCTCGCGACGCTGCCGGTGGCGGCCGGCCCGCACGGCATGGCGATGACGCCCGATGGGCGGCGCCTCTACGTGAGCGGCGACGGCTCATCGCAGCTCAGCGTCATCGACACCACGACCGATCGCGTGCTCGCCCCCGTCGACGTGGGCAAGATCCCGCATGGCCTCGCGATGCTGCCCGATGGCAAGCAGGTGCTCGTCGGCGTCTACGGCGAGGATCGCGTGGTGTGGGTGGATACCGCGAGCGGCGCGGTGACGCACAGCGTGGCGGTGCCCAAGCCGCACACCCTCGCCGTGCGGCCGGATGGCGCGCTGGCCTATGTGGCATCGCAAGAGCCCGGCAAGTTCGCGCTGGTGGTGATCGACCTCGCCGCGCGCAGCGTCGCGCGCAGCCTGCCGCTGGAGCGCCCGCCGCGGGACCTGGAGTTCGCCTTCGATGGCCGCGCGCTGTACTTCACGATGGCTGGCGTGAACGCGGTGCAGGTGCTCGACCCCGCGAACGACCGCATCGCCGCGCAGATCTCCACCGGCGCCTCACCGCACCTGGCCACGCTCTTTCGCGGCGCGCCGAGCGGGACGGTGGTGGTGCAAGGCCCCGGCGAAGTGCTGCTGTTCGATCCGGCGACCCACGCGCCGCGCGGCGCCGTGGCCGTGGGCAAGCAGCCGCATTGGATCGCCGCCGCGGGCGACGGGCGCCATGTGCTCGTCACCAATGAAGGCTCGGACGACCTGAGCATCGTCGACCTCGACAGCCGCAGCGCACGCACGCTGCACGTAGGCCACGCGCCGCGCAAGGTGGCCGTGCAGCCCGCGGCCGCGCCATCTTCGCCCGCGAAGGTCTCGATCAACAACTTCAGCTTCACGCCGGCCACGGTGCAGGTCCGCGCCGGCGAAGCGGTGACCTGGGCCAACGACGACGGCGCGCCGCACGGCATCCGCTACGCCGACGGATCGCCGGGGCAGGAACTGCTGCTGCCGCAACAGCGCTTCACCCGCGCGTTCGCGCGCGCCGGCACCTACGACTACGTCTGCAGCGTGCACCCGTACATGAGCGGCAAGGTGATCGTGCAGCCTTGAGGGGAAGGCCAACATCGCACGGCGCTTGGCCCTGGGCACTGCCCAGGTACCCGTGCCGCAACAGGTGTATGGTGGGCCTTGCTCCCAGAAGGAGGCCGCCATGGCCACCACCCCCACCCGCTCCCCACCCACCCTGCGCCGCGAAGCGCTGCGCGATGCGCTGCTCAGCGCTGTCGAACTGCTGCGCAAGCGCCGCGCCCGCGACATCCCCGAGGGCTACATCGACGACTACGTTGCGCTGAACTGGCTGGAGTGGAACGGCGGCGGCCTGCGCCTCACGACAACCGGCGACAACGTGTGCCAGCAGTTGATCAGGCAGTTGGGGTGACGGGCGCGCTATCGGCTTGACACGGCTCCTGCGGCTCACCGCCCATGAAGGCGAAGCGCGGCTGCACGCGGCCATCGGCCACATCGCCGAAGAACATCGCATGCGGCCGCACCCACAGGCCGCTCGCGTTGTACAGCGGCCGATAGACGACCATCGGCTCCAGCGTCTCGCTGTGGCGCGCGACGCCGATCACTTCGTACTCGCCGCCTTTGTAGTGGCGGTAGCGGCCGAGAGGGGTGGTGGGGAGGTCGGGGAGGGCTTCCATGGCGGCATCGTGAGGGCGCTGGCGGGCGGCGAGGGCATGTAGCCCATCTTGCTTCACGCCCCGCTACATCCCCCGTGGCGACAGCGTCAAGAACTCGACGCCCTGCGTCTTCGCCGACTTCAGATCGAACTTCGACAAGGCCGACTGGCCGAGCAGCAGCACGCAGCCCTTGCACACCACCACCGGCGCCTGCTTCAGCTCGAAGGGGCCGACCTTCAGCGACGCGACGGTGACGCCGCGCGCCGGCACGTGGCGGCCATCGGCGGTGAGCATCGTGACCGCGGGGATCGTCACCTTGTAGTCGGCCTTCGACGCGGCGAGGAACTCCTCGCTCAGCGTCGTGCGGCCAGCGCCGGTGTCGACGACGAAGATCGCCGGCCGGCCCTCGCCCACGCTCACCGGCGCATAGAAGTGATCGCCGAACTTCGGCGCGCGCATCGAGGCCTGCTCGGCCGGCGCGCCACCATTGCTGGAGGCGGGGTTGCGTGCGATGGCCGTCTCGATGGCGATGCGCTGGCCCTCGAAGTAGGCCGGCAGCCCGCGCGCTTGCGCCTGCGCGTCGTACGCCGCCAGCAGCGACAGCGCCTCGTACTAGCGCTTGCGCGAGACGAGCAGCTTGGCCAGCTTGCCGCGCACGTCGACCAGCTGCGGCA
>VBDL01000334.1 GCA_005884255.1 Betaproteobacteria bacterium
GAGACGTAGAAGTAACCCATCGCCGCGATCGTGAGGTAGACATCGCGTGCCACCACGTCGCTGCGGAACAGGCCTTGGCGCGCGCCGTTCTTCAGCACGTCGCCGAGCACCGCGATGGCCTGCGACGAGTACTCATGCGCACGCAGCGACTTCGCGATGTGCTTGCCGCGGTGCAGGTTCTCGGCATTGAGCAGCGTGATGAACTCGGGGTTGCCGCGGTAGTAGTCCCACATGAAGCGGATCACCGCCTTCAACGACTCGAGCGGCCGCTCGGCATCGAGCACGAGTGCGGATTCGGCCTCGTTGAAGCTGCGGTACGTCTCCTCCAGCACTGCGATGAACAATTCTTCCTTGCTGCCGAAGTAGTAATAGATCATCCGGTCGTACGACTTCGCGGCCTTGGAGATCTGCTCCACGCGCCCGCCGTCGTAGCCGTGCTTGGCGAAGATCTTGGTGGCCGCGCGCAGGATGCTGTCGCGCGTGGCCTGCGCGGCGAGCTCGCGCACGCCGGGCTTGCGCGTGCCGGGGCTGCGCGGCGTGCTGGATCGTGCGGGGCGCGTGGCCATCATTGCTCGGCGAACGCGCGCTCGATGACGAAGTCGCCCGGCGTGGTCGTGTTGCCCTCGTTGAAGCCGCGCTGCTCCAGCATGTGCTTCAGGTCGCGCAGCATGCCGGGGCTACCGCAGATCATCACGCGGTCGTCGCGTGCATCGAGCGCCGGCACGCCGAGGTCGGCAAACAGCTTGCCCGTTTCGATCAACTCGGTGACGCGGCCCATGTTGCGGTACGCCTCGCGCGTGACGGTGGGGTAGTAGCGCAGCTTGCTCGTGACCAGCTCGCCGAGGAACTCGTGGTTCGGCAGGTGCTCGACCAAGAGGTCGTGGTAGGCCAGCTCGTCCTTCTGGCGCACGCCGTGCACCAGGATCACCTGCTCGAACTTCTCGTAGGTCTCGGGGTCGCGCACGATGCTCATGAAGGGCGCCAGGCCGGTGCCGGTGGACAGCAGGTACAGCCGCTTGCCCGGCAGCAGATAGTCCACCACCAGCGTGCCGGTGGGCTTGCGGCCGACGACGATGCTGTCGCCCACCTGGATGTGCTGCAGGCGCGAGGTCAGCGGGCCGTCCGGCACCTTGATGCTCAGGAATTCCAGGTGTTCTTCGTAGTTGGCGCTGACGATGGAATAGGCACGCATCAGCGGCTTGTTGTTGACCTTCAGGCCGATCATCGTGAAGTGGCCGTTGTTGAAACGCAGCGCCGGGTCGCGCGTCGTCGTGAAGGTGAACAGCTTGTCGGTCCAGTGGTGCACGCTCAGCACGCGCTCTTCGTTGAATGCACTCATGTGGGGCTCATGAAGTGAGGGGAAGTCAGGGCTTGCGCGGGGCCGATGCGGGATGTAGTATCCACAACATCAACGTTAAGTGGATACTACATGAACGGTTTGGCCGCCGCAAGCGCCGAACTCCCAGGATCCGCCCGATGACCGAGCACACCAAGACCGACGGCCTGCCCGTCCTGCCTGCTGACGATTCGGCGCTGCCGCAGGTGCTGGAGCGCGCGCGGCCGCGCAACGAGCGCATGGCCGGCAACAAAATCGAGTGCAATGCCTGCCCGGTGCTGTGTCAGATCAGCGAAGGGCGCAGCGGCGCGTGCGACCGCTATGCCAATGTCGACGGCGTGCTGGTGCGCGTCGACCCGGTGTTGCTGATGCGCAAGACGATCGATGCGCAAGGCGAGGCCGCGCTGGTGCCCTTCGTCGCCAAGGGCGCGAGCGGCGAGGCGATCACCGTGCCGCCGGGCGATGCGGTGTTCGTCACCGGCGTCGGCTCCTCCACCACCTATCCCGATTACAAGCCCGCGCCCTTCATCGTCGCCTCGCAGGCCGATGGCGTCGACATGGTCACCGTCGTCACCGAAGGCATCTTCAGCTACTGCAGCTTCAAGGTGAAGATCGACACCGATCGCTTCCTCGGCCCCGAGCAGGCGAACGTGCTCTGCAAGGGCGAAGTGGTCGGGCACGTTTCCACCGCGGAGTACGGCTCGCAGATGCTGTCGCTCGGCGGCGTGCACCACCTCACCGGCGGCAGCAAGAAGGAAGGCCGCGTCACGGTGGACATGATGCAGGCGCTGGGCAACAAGCAGGCGGTCGAACTCACGATCGAAGGCGGCGCGCAGATCGTCATCCAGGCCGGCAAGCCGCCGATCGTCAACGGCGTCGAAGAGCAGCGCATGCGCGTGGGCTGCGGCTCGGCGACCATCGGCATCTTCGCCAAGCAGTTCTTCGGCCGGGCCGACGAGGTGGTGGTGGTCGACGATCACATCACCGGCGTGCTCACCGAGCACCAGGCCGGCCGCTGCCTGGACATGCGCGCATCGGGCATCAAGATCCGTGGCCGCAAGTCCACGCCGGGGCGCTACTTCCAGGTCGCGAATCCGGGCACCGGCTGGGGCGGCACCGACATCGCCGATCCGCTGGCCATCATCGAGAGCTGGGATGCCGAGGTCGCGTGGCCCGGCCTGCGCCTGCTGATGGTCTCCACCACCGGCGAGCACGCCGCGTGGTTCATGCTCGATGGCGAACTGAAGCCGCAGCCGGCGGAAATGCCGGCGAACATCCGCGCCATCGTCGAGCGCATCGGCGAGAACTGCGAGCCGTCGCTCGCCACCGTGCTCTTCCTCGGCGGCGCCGGCGGCAGCCTGCGCGCCGGCGTCACCGAAAACCCGGTGCTGCTCACGCGCTCGATCAAGCAGGCGATGGTCAACGTCACCTGCGGCGGCGCGCCGGCCTATGTGTGGCCGGGCGGCGGCATCACGGTGATGGTCGATGTGGCGCGCATGCCCGACAACAGCTTCGGCACCGTGCCGACGCCGGCCATCGTCGCACCCATCGAGTTCAGCATGCGCATGGACGAGTACCGCGCCTTGGGCGGCCACATGGAGCATGTGCGCTCGCTGGCGCAGGTGCTGGCGCAAGGCGCGTGGCACAACGACGGCGCGCCGACCGCGCGCCGCTGGATCGGCGTTGGCGAAGGCAACCCGTGGCCGCTCGGGCAGCCGCCACTGCTGGGTTGACATGAGCAGGGCCAGCTACATGGAAGCACAGCGTCACCTCCTGCCCGATGGCCGCTGGCACTTCCAGCACGGCCCGATCGACATCGTGATCGGTGCCGAC
>VBDL01000335.1 GCA_005884255.1 Betaproteobacteria bacterium
TGCATCACCTGTCGATCAGCGGCGAGCCGCGCTACGACGCGCGCGGCGTCTTCGTCGGCTACTGGGGCGTGGCGCGCGTGGTCACCGCCGAGGTGCGCGCACGACAGGCGCTGGCGGCCACCGAAGGGCGCTATCACGAGCTGTTCGACCGCACCCCGTCGCCGCTGGTGCTGCACCGCGGCGGCCGCGTGCTCGACGCACGCGGCCGTAGGTGCCGCAGCGGCACAGGTTGGTGATCGCGGCGTCGATATCGGCGTCGCTCGGGTTGCGGTTGCTCTCGAGCAGCGCATCACCGATCTGGAGAACCTGGCCGTCGGCGCCGCGCTGCCGATGCAGGAGTTCCTGATGCGCACGCTCCAGGGCCGGCGCATCGTCGTGCGCGCCACCGGCGTGCGCGTCGAGGCCGATGGCGGCCCGGCCAACCTGTCGATCTTCAGCGACGACACCGAGCGCCACAGCGCCGAGGAGGCGGTGCGCCGCTCGGAGGCGCTGCTGTCGCACCTGGTGGCCACCAGCCCCGACCTGATCGCGCTCACCGAGATGAGCACCGGCCGCTTCATGATGATCAACGACGCCTTCACGCGCGTGCTCGGCTACACGCGCGACGAGGCCATCGGCCGCACCTCGGCCGAGCTCGGCACCTGGAACGACATGACCGACCGGCGCCGCCTGGTCGACGCGATCGAGGCCGACGGCCGCGTCAGCAACCTGCCGGTGGTCTTCGTCGCCAAGGGCGGCGCGCGCGTGTCGATGCTGATGTCGGCGGCGCGCTTTTCCATGGGCGGGCGCGACTACCTGGTGATCAATTCGCGCGACGTCACCGAGAGCGAGCGCACGCGGCTCGTGCACGAGGCCATCCTGCGCAATGCGTCGATCGGCATCGGGCTGACGCGCGGGCGCCGCTTCCTGCTCGCCAACCCGCGCTTCGAGCAGATGTTCGGCTGGGACGCCGGCGAGCTGCTCGGCAAGAGCGGGCGCGTGGTCTGGCCGAGCGATGAGGCCTACAGCAACGCCGATGGCGTGGTCGGCCCGCCGCTGGCCCGCGGCGAGCAGATCGAGATCGAGATGATGATGGCGCGCCGCGACGGCAGCACCTTCCTCTGCCGCATCCTCGCGAAGGCGGTGGACCCGGCACACCCGAGCCAGGGCGGCACCATCTGGATTGCCGAGGACGTGACCGAGCGCCGGCAGATCGAGCAGGCGCTGGCCAAGGCGCGCGACGAGGCCGAGGCTGCCAGCCGCGCGAAGAGCGCCTTCCTCGCCAACACCAGCCACGAGATCCGCACGCCGCTGAACGGCCTGCTCGGCCTGGCGCGAATGGCGCGCCAGCCGGAGGTCGACGACACGCATCGCCGGCGCTATCTGGAGCAGATCAGCGACAGCGCGGAAACGCTGTCCGGCATCATCTCCGACATCCTGGATCTGTCGAAGATCGAGGCCGGCAAGCTGAGCATCGAGGCGGTGGCATTCCGCCTGCCCGAGCTGCTGCGTGCGCTGCACCATGCCTACGGCACGCTGGCCGAGGCGCGCGGTCTGGCGCTGCGCCTGGAGTGCACGCCGGGTCTGCCCGAGATCGTGCGCGGCGATCCGTTGCGCGTGCGCCAGATCCTCAGCAACTACCTGACCAACGCGCTGAAGTTCACCGCGCGCGGCGAGGTGCGCCTGACGGCGCGCTGCGCCGGCGGCGACGTCGTGCGTTTCGAGGTGCACGACACCGGCACCGGCATCGACGAGGCCACGCAGCAGCGCCTGTTCAAGCCCTTCACGCAGGCCGACGACTCGACCACGCGGCGCTACGGCGGCACCGGGCTCGGGCTGTCGATCTGCCACGAGCTCGCCACGCTGATGCAGGGCAGCGTCGGCGTGCAGAGCACGCCCGGCTGCGGTTCACTGTTCTGGACCGAGCTGCCGCTGCCCGCGGCCAGCGCCGAGCAGCTCGGCGAGACCGCGAGCCTCGACGAGCAGAGCGCACTGCAGGGCGCGCGCGTGCTGATGGTCGAGGACAACCCGGTGAACATGATGATCGGCGTCGCGCTGCTCGAGCAATGGGGCGTGCACGTCGAGCAGGCGAGCGATGGCGAGGAGGCGGTGGCCGCGGTGGAGGCCGCGCTGCGCCACCGGCGCCCGTTCGACGTGGTGCTGATGGACGTGCAGATGCCGGTGATGAGCGGCCACGAGGCGACGCGACGCTTGCGCGAGAACCCGCAGACGCGCGCGCTGCCGATCATCGCGCTGACCGCCGCGGCGCTGGTCTCCGAGCGCGATCAGGCGCTGGCGGTGGGCATGAGCGACTTCCTCACCAAGCCGATCGATGCGCGGCGCTTGCAGTCGACGCTGCTGCGCGCGTTGACCGCGCGCCGCGCGGATGCCGTGAATTCGTAGGCTGGGCTTCAGCCCACCCTACTGAAATTCACGAAACACAGAGACGGCGCGGCGCACCTCGGCCGGGCCGACATCGAGGTGCGTGACGAAGCGCAATCTCGCGCCGCCGCCATAGCGCCCGCCGGTGACGCGCACGCCGGCCTCGTCGAGCCGGCGCTTGAGCGCATCGATCAGCGACGCATCGACATCGACCCACAGGATGTTGGTCGGCGCCGCCGACACCTGCACGCGCTCGCTCAAGCGCGCGTTGTTCTGCACCGCGTCGATCAGCCCGGCACGCAGCGCGGCCATGTTGGCGTGGTCCTCGGCCAGGCGCTGCACGTGATGCTGCAGCGCATACAGGCCCGCGGCCGCGAGGATGCCGGCCTGGCGCATGCCGCCGCCGAGCATCTTGCGCACGCGGTGCGCGCGCGCGATGAAGTCCTTCGAGCCGAGCAGCAGCGATCCGACCGGTGCACCGAGGCCCTTGCTCAGGCACATCGACAGCGAGTCGAAGTTGCGCGCGATGTCGCGCGCCGCGGCCCACGGGTCGCCGCCTTGCGCGTCGGCCACCGCGGCATTGAAGAGGCGCGCGCCGTCGAGGTGGGCGGCCAGGCCGGCTTCCGTGGCCAGCGCGCGCACGTCGCGCTGGTAAGCCAGCGGCAGCACCAGGCCGCCGGTGGTGTTCTCCAGCGCGATGAGCCGCGTGCGCGCGAAGTGCGCGTCGTCGGCCTTGATCGCACCGCGGATCGCGGCCAGCGGGATCGTGCCGTCGGGCGCGTTCTCCAGCGGCTGCGGCTGGATCGAGCCGAGCACCGCCATGCCGCCGGCCTCCCAGCGGTAGGTGTGCCATTGCTGGCCGACGATGGCCTCGTCGCCGCGCTGGCAATGGCTCATCAAGGCCATGAGGTTGCACTGTGTGCCCGACGGCGCGAACAGCGCCGCCTCGAAGCCGAGGCGCTCGGCAGCAAAAGCCTGCAGCGCGTTGACGGTGGGGTCGTCGCCGAACACGTCGTCGCCGACCTCGGCGCGCAGCATCGCGTCACGCATCGCCGCTGTCGGGCGCGTGACCGTGTCGCTGCGGAAGTCACTGATGTTCATGCCATGCCCTGTGTGCTCGTCAGCCGCAACGGTAGCTCACGCAGCCGCGTGCCGGTGAGCACGAACAGCGCGTTGGCCAATGCCGGTGCGACTGGCGGCGTACCCGGCTCGCCGACGCCCGACGGCGCGCGCGTGCTCGGCACGATGTGGGTCTCGATGCGCGGCGTCTCGGCCAGCCGCAGCAGGCGGTAGTTCGGCGACGATGCATCGCGCTCGAAGTTGTTCTGCTTGACGCGGCTGTCCTCGATGTCGATGCGCCCCCACAGCGCGGCCGACAGGCCGAACACGATGGCCGACTCCATCTGCTGCGCGACGATGCCCGGGTTGACCACGGTACCGCAATCGATCGCGGCGACGATGCGGTGCACGCGCGGTGCCTTCGCGGCATCGAGCGACACCTCGAGCACCTGGGCGACGACGCTGCCGAAGCTTTCGTGCAGCGCGACGCCGCGCGCCACGCCGGCCGCCAGCGGGCGGCCCCAGCCGGCTTTCTCCGCCGCGAGTTTGAGCACCGCGGCGTGGCGCGGCGCGTCGTTCAAGAGCGCCAGGCGGAAGGCCACCGGGTCCATCTTCGCCTCGTGCGCCAACTCGTCGATGAAGGCCTCGCCGAAGAAGGCGTTGTGCGAGTGGCCGACCGAGCGCCAGTAGCCGACCGGCACGCCGCTCTTCGTGGTGACGTGCGCGATGCGCTGGTTCGCGATGCCGTAGGGCATGTCGAACAGGCCTTCGCTGGTGGTCTTGTCCGGCGCATCGATCGGCCCGGCCAGATGCGGCAGGCCGCGCTCCATCCAGCGCGGCGTGATCGCGTCGCCGGCGCTCGCGATGGCCAGGCCCAGCGGCTGGCCCTGCGCGTCGAGCGCGGCGCGCAGCACGGCGACGCCGGCCGGGCGGTAGAAATCATGCGTGATGTCTTCCTCCCGAGGCCACACCAGCTGCACCGGCCGCCCGCCGGTCTCCAGCGCGATGCGCACCGCCTGGCCGACGAAGTCGACATCGAGCCGCCGGCCGAAGCCACCGCCGAGGTAGGTGACGTGCACGGTCACCGCGTCCGGCGACACGCCCGCGACCTGCGCCGCGATCGCGCGCGCCATGCCGGGCACCTGCGTCGGTGCCCACACCGTCACGCGGCCGTCCTTCACTTGCGCGGTGCAGTTGATAGGCTCCATCGTCGCGTGCGCCAGGTAGGGTGCGCGGTACACGGCCTCGACCTGCCGCGCTGCGCCGGCCATCGCCTGGCCGATGTCGCCGCGGCTGTGGAAGGCGAGGCCGCCGTCGTGCGCGAGCGCGTCGCGCGCCTGCTGCTCCAGCGTGCTCAGGATGCGACGCGAGTCCAGGTGCACGGCCGGCGGCGGCTGCCAATCGACCTGCATCGCGCGCGCGGCTTGCTGCGCGTGCCAGGTGCTGCGCGCGACCACGGCGATGGCCTGCGTCGAGCCGGCGAACGAGCCCAGGCGCACGATGCGCTCGACGCCGGGCCGCTTGAGCGTCGCATCGGCATCGAAGCGCCCCGGCGCGCCACCGAGCTGTGGGCTGTGCAGCACCACCGCATAAAGCTGGTCGGGCTGGCGCACGTCGAGGCCGAAGCGTGCGCTGCCATCGACCTTGCCGGCGAGATCGGTGCGCGGCGCCGGCTGGCCGATCAGCTTCCATTCGTCGCGCGGCTTCAGCCGTACGTCGGACGGCGGCGTGTGCGCGGCGCGCTGCGCAAGCTCGCCGTAGTGCGCCTGCTGGCCGGACGGGTGCGTGATGACGCCGTCGCGCACGCTCAGCTCGGCGACCGGCAGCTTCCACTGCAGCGACGCCGCGCCGAGCAGCTGCGCACGCGCGGTGGCCGCGGCCTCACGCAGCGGCGCCCATGCGTCTGCCATCGTCGACGAGCCGCCGGTGGCGTTGATGCCGAGCTCGCGCGCCAGTTTGGTGATCATCCAGCCGCTGGTCTTGACCAGCGCGCCTTCCTGGCCCGGCTCCATGTCCTTCGGATGGAAGGGCAGGCTGCCGACGAACAGCGCGACATTGCCATAGATCGCATCGTGGCCGGCGGGGATCAGGCGCACGCGCGCCAACGGCACGTCGAGCTCCTCGGCGGCGAGCATGGCCAGCGCGGTGTGCACGCCCTGCCCCATCTCGCTGCGGTTCATCGCCAGCAGCACGCCGCCGTCGCGCGCAATCTTGATCCAGCCATTGAGCGCGATCTCGCCCTCGGACAGCGGCAGCAGATCGGCGCTGCCGAGCCGGCTGCGCGGCGGCATCACGCCCCAGCCGACGAGCAGCGCACCGGCGGCGCCGAGGCCGGAGAGCAGCAGCGTGCGGCGCTTCATGCCTTCGCCCCGGCCTTGCGCGGCGCGGGCGCCTGCTCGCGCAATTCCTTCGCCGCCGTCTTGATCGCGTCGCGCACGCGGCCGTAGGTGCCGCAGCGGCACAGGTTGGTGATCGCGGCGTCGATATCGGCGTCGCTCGGGTTGCGGTTGCTCTCGAGCAGCGCCGCAGCGGCCATCAGCATGCCGCTCTGGCAGTAGCCGCACTGCGGCACCTGGTGCGCGAGCCACGCCCTCTGCAGCGCATGCGGCTGCTCGGGGCGGCCCAGCGATTCGATGGTGCGCACCGCGTGGCCGCGCACCGCGCCGACCGGCATCACGCACGAGCGCACCGCGTGGCCGTCGACCATCACCGTGCAGGCGCCGCAGGCGGCGACGCCGCAGCCGAACTTCGTGCCGGTGAGATTGAGCACATCGCGCAGCGCCCACAGCAAGGGCATGGCCGGATCCACCGCCTCGTCAGGCAACTGGCGGATCTGGCCGTTGATCGACAACTCCATGAACGCTCCTCGTCGTGGCCCTGGGATTCTGCGCTCAGTCCAGCGAGACCTCCGTCCTCACCGTGCCGGCTCGATCGGCCGTGGCCGTGAGCGCCAGGTGCGTGCCCTTGGGCGCGCGCACCACCCATTCCGCGACCGCACGGTCGGCCGTGACCTCCCGGTTCGGCAGGAAGGCGAGCAGCGAGTTCTTCGGCGCGTGGCCCTCGAGCTGCGGGCCCTCGAAGCGCTCCCGTCCGCTGACCAGCGAGATGCCGGCGTCGTGGCCCTCGGGCAGATGGATCTCGAACATCACGCCGCGCACCGCCTTGCGCTGCAGCGCCCGCTTGCTCACGTAAGCGGGCAGCCAGCCGCTGTTGGCCACCGCGAAGCGCACGCGCCAGGTGTCGGGGCCCAAGGCGCGCACCTCGGTGCGCAGGAGCTCCAGCTTCGGCAGGCTCAGCGCGATCTGCGTCATCCACGCCGGGAAGCGCGCGATCTCGCGCTCGCGCAGTTGAGGCGGCGGGTTGCGCCAGTAGTTCATCTTGTCCCAGCCGCCGATCTC
>VBDL01000023.1 GCA_005884255.1 Betaproteobacteria bacterium
GAGCTTCTCTAGTCAACGTAGGCGGCCGACGTAGCGCTCCTTCGGCGCTGCAGGCGCTTCGCCTTCGGGAAGCCGCGAGGCCGCGAAGCCGAAGCGGCTGTCGGCCGCTTCGCCGCTGCGCGCCGCGGGCTTCACCGCGCGCGGCGCGATGGCCGCTTCGAGCTTGCTCGCCCATTCGTGCAGGTCCTCATGCGCCTCGGCGCGCGCGATGCGGATCACCTCTTGCGCATAGTCCGCGCTCTTGACCATCCACTCGACATCCGTCACGCGGCCGAGCTTGCGCCGCAACAGCACGTGCAGGTGCGCCGCGATGGCCATCTTGTCGCTGTCTTGCATGGTGTTCTCCTTGCTCACTCGACGTGCTCGCCGTGCTGGCTCACGTCCAGCCCCTGCGCTTCCTGCTGCCGTGTGACGCGCAGCCCCACCAGCGCATCGACCAGCCAGAGGATCAACGCGCTGGCGATGCCGCTGTAGGCGAGCGTGCAGACGACGCCGAGCGCCTGCACCGCCAGCGAGCCGGGCGCGCCGCCGATGGCCGCATCGGCGAACACGCCGGTGAGCAAGGCGCCGATGACGCCGCCCACGCCGTGCACGCCGAACACGTCGAGCGAGTCGTCGGCGCCGAGCAGGCGCTTCAGGCCCGTCGCACCCCAGTAGCAGCCCACGCCGGCTGCCGCGCCGATGATCACCGCGGCCTGCGCATCGACGAATCCCGAGGCCGGCGTGATGGCCACCAGCCCGGCCACGGCACCGCTGCACAAGCCGAGCAGCGTGGGCGCGCGGCGCACGATCCACTCGGCGATCATCCAGGCCAGCGCCGCACTGGCGGCACCGAGCTGCGTGACCAGCATCGCCAGGCCGGCACGCCCGTCGGCTGCGCCCGCCGAGCCGCCGTTGAAGCCCATCCAGCCGACCCACAGCAGCGACGCGCCGATCATCGTGTAGCCGATGTTGGCCGGCCTCAGCGGCTCCTCGCCGAACCCCACGCGCCGCCCCAGCATGAAGGCAGCCACCAGGCCGGCGATGCCCGCGTTGATGTGCACCACGGTGCCACCGGCGAAATCGAGCATGCCCTGCTTGGCCAGCCAGCCGCCCGGCTCCCACACGCAGTGCGCGATGGGCGCATAGACGAGCAGCGACACAGCGCCATGAACAGCAGCAGTGCGAGAAAGCGCATGCGCTCGGCGAAGGCACCGGCGATGAGCGCCGGCGTGATGATCGCGAAGCTCAGCTGGAACATCACGAACACCGATTCGGGAATGGTGTTGGCCAGCGAATGCACCGACAGCTTGGCTTCGCCCTTGTGGAAGTACAGCGTCTGCAGCCAGCGCGCCGAGGTGTCGCCGAGGAGCTCGGAGCCGGGCATGAAGGCCAGGCTGTAGCCGATGGCGAACCACAGCAGCGAGACCAGCGCGCACACCGCGAGCGACTGCGCCATCGTCGCCAGGATGTTCTTCTTGCGCACCATGCCGGCATAGAACAGGGCCAGGCCCGGGATGGTCATCAACAGCACCAGGGCGGTGGCGCTGATCATCCACGCGGTGTCGCCGCTGTTGATCTGCGCTGCCGGCACGCGCTGCGTGTGAGCGTGCGCCGCACTGAGCAGGCACAGTGGAATGGCGGATGCGGCCCGAAAGAGGGCCGCTTTGGTGCGGTGTCCCATCGACTCTTCCCGTTGTTGCAACCGAAAGCAACCGGCCGCAACTTCCGGGCCATGGGACCTCGTCGTAGTGCGCTACATCGACGCGGCGAGCATCTCGCGGTACTCGTTGGCGCTGGCGATGCGCGGGTTGGTCTTGTGGCAATGGTCCTTCAGCGCGCCTTCGATGACGCGATCGAAGAGATCCTCGCTGACGCCCAGGGCGCGCAGGCCGGACGGCAGGCCGAGGCGCGCATTCATCTCGCGGATCGCCTCGGCGACCTCGGTGCCGCGCGCATCGCAGCCGTCGAGGCCCATCGCATGCGCCATGCGCTGCAGCCGCCGCTCGCGCTGGATCGACTCGGCCGCCGCGTTGAACCTCACCACCGCGGGCAGGAACATCGCGTTCAAGGTGCCGTGGTGCAGCTTCGGGTTCACGCCGCCGAGGCTGTGGCTCAGCGAGTGCACGCAGCCCAGGCCCTTCTGGAAGGCCATCGCGCCTTGCATGCTGGCGCTCATCATGTTCCAGCGCGCGTCGCGGTCGCTGCCATCGCGCGTGGCGCAGGCGATGTGTGCCCAGCCGCGCTCCAGCCCATCGAGCGCGATGCCGTCGGCCGGCGGGTTTACCGCGGGCGCCATGAAGGTCTCCATGCAGTGCGCGATCGCATCCATGCCGGTGGCGGCGGTGAGCAGCGGCGGCAACTTCAGCGTGAGCTCGGGGTCGCAGATCGCGGTCTTGGGCACCAGGTGCCAGCTGTGGAAGCCGAGCTTGCGGCCGTCGTCGACGATCACGATGGCGCCGCGCGCTACCTCGCTGCCTGTGCCGGCGGTGGTCGGCACCGCGATCAGCGGCGCCACCTTGTCGGTGATCTTCGGGCTGCCGCCTTCGATCGTCGCGTAGGTCTTCAGCGGCCCCTCGTGCGTGGCGGCGATGGCCACGCCCTTGGCCAGGTCGATGCTCGAGCCGCCGCCGATGGCGATGAGGCCGTCGCAGCGCTCGCGCTGGTACAGCTCGGTGGCCGCGCGCACCGCGGCTTCGGTGGGATTCGACGGCGTCTGGTCGAACACCGCGAAGGGCAGGGCGGTGAGCGACGCGGTCGCGAGATCGAGCACGCCCGCGGCGCGCACGCCCGCATCGGTGACGACCAGCGGCCGGCGCATGCCAACGCGCTCGCATTCGCCGGGCAGCAGCTTGGCAGCGCCGAAGTCGAGGTGGATCTGCGTGACGTAGTAGATGAAGGCCATGGCAGGGCTCTCGGCAGGCGAGGGGGAAGGGCTGAGTATGCTCTGGCAAACTCGTTCCTTCATGCTGACGCCCCAAATGGCCGACGTGCTGCGCCGCATCCGCCGCGCCAACCGGCCGCCCTTTCATTCGATGACGCCGCAGGCCGCGCGCGAGGCCTATGTGGCGGCCGCCGAGATCCTCGAGCCTCCGCGTGCACCGCTGGCGCGCGTGCAGGAGCTGCAGGTTCCGGCCGCGGACGGCGCGCGCCTGAGTGCGCGTCTGTATGCGCCGTCGCACGAGCGGCTGCCGATGCTGCTATATCTGCACGGCGGCGGCTTCACGATCGGTGGTCTGGAGACGCACGACAGCCTGTGTCGCCAGCTCGCGCTGCACAGCGGTGGCGCGGTGCTGGCATTGGACTATCGCCTGGCGCCCGAGCACCGCTTTCCCACCGCGGTGGACGATGCGTGGAGCGCGATGCGCTGGCTCGCTGCGCAGGCCGATGAGCTCGGTCTCGATGGCACGCGCCTCGCGGTCGGCGGCGACAGCGCCGGCGGCACGCTGGCCGCGGTGTGCGCCATCCATGCGCGCGACATCGGCCTGCCGCTCGCGCTGCAGCTGCTGATCACGCCCGGCACCACCGCGCACGCCGACACCGAATCGCACCGCCGTTTCAGCGAAGGTTTCCTGCTCGACGCTGCGGTGATCGAGTGGTTCTTCGCTCAGTACATCGAGCGCAAGGACCGCGAGGACTGGCGCTTCGCACCGCTGCGTGCGGCCGACCTCGACGGCGTCGCCCCCGCCTGCGTGATCCTCGCCGAATGCGACCCGCTGGTCGACGAAGGCATCGCCTACGCCGACCGCCTGCGCCTGGCCGGCGTGCCGGTGGAGCTTGAGCTCTACCGCGGCATGACGCACGATTTCATCAAGATGGGCCGCGCGATCCCGCAGGCGCTCGATGCGCATGCGAAGGCGGGCCAATCACTTCGACAGAGCTGGCAGACATGACCACGCAACGCTCCGAATTCCGCTTCCTCGAACGCCTGCGCGTGCGCTGGGTCGAGGTCGACGCGCAGAAGATCGTCTTCAACGGCCACTACCTGATGTACTTCGACACCGCGGTCGGCGGCTACTGGCGCGCGATGGCGCTGCCGTATGCGGCGACGATGGAGTACCTCGGCGGCGATCTGTTCGTGCGCAAGTCCACCGTCGAATACCTCTCGTCGGCACGCTATGACGACGTGCTCGACGTCGGCATCCGCTGCGCGCGCATCGGCAACTCGTCGCTGGTGATGCATGCGGCGGTGTTCCGCGCCGAGGAGCTGCTGGTCAGCGGCGAGCTGGTCTATGTGTTCGCTGACCCCGAAGCTCAAACCAGCAAGGCGGTGCCGCAGGAGCTGCGCGAGGTGCTGCAGGACTTCGAGGCTGGCAAGCCGATGGTCGAGGTGCGCGTCGGCGGCTGGGACGAGCTCGGGCGCGACGCCAAGGCCATCCGCACCGCGGTGTTCGTCGAGGAGCAGAAGATTCCGGCCGACATGGAGTGGGACGCCGCGGACACCGGCTGCACGCATGCCGTGGCCTACAACCGCTTCGGCATGCCGCTGGCCACCGGCCGGCTGCTCGAGCATGTGCCCGGCGTGGCCAAGATCGGCCGCATGGCGGTGACGCAGACGATGCGTGGCAGCCGCGTCGGCCGCGCGGTGCTCGACGCGCTGATGGCGGCAGCCCGCGAGCGCGGCGAGCGCGAGGTGCTGCTGCATGCGCAGATGACGGCGGCGCCGTTCTATGCGCGAGCCGGCTTCACGCAGCGCGGGCCGGTCTTCGAGGAGGCCGGCATCCCGCACGTGGAGATGGTGCGGGCGCTATAGCGTCGTGGCCGCGCGGCGGCGCTTGCCCTCAGGCTTGAGCAGGCTGCGCACCCGCGTGCGCTTGGCCGGCTCGGCGCTCGCCGTGACTTCCGATTCCGACACCGGCGCGCTCTCGGCGGTGGCCGTGGAGTCCTCGCCGTACTTCGGCGGCCAGTCGCGCAGCGTCGACTGGCGCAGCAACGCGAGTCCGCCGCCGGCGGGGAAGGTGCGCTCGAACACATGCGTCACCAGCCGCTTGTTGATGCGCTCGGTGATGATCAGCGTCGAGCAGCGGGTGCCATAGCGCTGGTCGGGTGTGCGGATGAAGGCGGGCGCCAGCAGGCGTTCCCACTCGAGCGCCACACCGGTGTGCGGCAGCGCTGCGTCGTCGGGCTGCGTGCGATCGGCCAGCGCGGAGAACAGGCGCGCGCTCAGAGCTTGCGCCGACGTGCAATGCGGCAGCGCCTGCGCGAGCTGCTCCTTCAGCCGCTCGACCTTCGGCCAGGGCGTATCGAGGCCCGCGTTCGACAGCCCGTACAGGCCGCGGTCGAGACGGCGCGGCGAGGGCACATCGGAGCTCGCCCAGTAGCACTCGCCGCGGCGGAAATCGGCAGCGATCAGGTTGAAGGGGTTGTGGCCGGACAGTGCCGCTTGCATCCAGAAGCGGTCGGCGCTCAGGTCGCCACGCAGCCACAGCGGCACGATGCGGCCGCGCGAGGGCGCCGTGGGGTCGACGCTCCCCGGTCGGCGGATATTGGTGACCAAGGCCATGCGGCCGGCAGCGGTCAGCCCGAGCCAGGTGCCGCCGTCGCGCAGGTCGCGGCCGCCGAGGATCTCTGGGGTGCCCGTCTCGCTCGCCCACCAGGCCAGCCGTGCCGCCGGGCGCTCGAAGTACTCGTCGCGGTTGGCCGCGATGACGAGCGGGAACCGCCGATCCTGATCGATGGCGAGGGCGACTAGGCACATGGCTCGAACACCTCCACGTGGCGTGCGCCGCAGAGCCAGCCCGCCAGGGCTTGCGCGGCCGCGTCTTCGATCTCGGCTTGCAAGCGCTCGTCGATGCCGTACGGCGCATCGAGCATGTAGGTTTCCATCACGGTGACTTCCGAATCGGTACTGCCAGGGCGGCGCAGCAGCTCGGCAAGCAGGCCTGCATGGTGGGCGCACAGCGCGGCTTGCATGCGGCCGACTTCCACGAGTGCGTCCTGCGCCCGCGCAGCGTCGACGCGATAGTAGATGAACAGGCGGCGCCGGCCGGGGTGCATCTCGTGACGCCTTGCACGCTCGCTCAGCCGGCGTCGGCGGGCACCGCGTAGGGCAGGGTGCCGCGCTGCAGGCGCGGGCCGTCGGGTGCACCCAGGTGAAGCGTCGGCCCGTCCAGCGCCGCCAGCTTCAGCTCCACCAGCGCCGCATGTCCGTGGCCGACGAGCGAAGCCGCATTGACGACCATGCCGGCGGGTTGCGCCGGGTCATCGCTGGCAAACACTTCCTGGCCGGGTTGCGCCGGTGCGTCGCTGTCGAAAAGAAAGCTGCGCCGCTTCAGCGTGCCGCGGTACTGGCTGCGCGCCACCACCTCCTGGCCCGGATAGCAACCCTTCTGGAAGTTGACGCCGCCCACCAGCTCGAGATTCACCATCTGCGGCACGAACTGCTCCGCCGTGGCGCCAACGATCAACGGCACGCCGCTGTGCACATCGAGCCACAGCCAGGACGCCAGCGACAGGCTGGGCAGCGCCGGCGCCGGCTCGTCCAGCGGTGCAGCCCATAGGTAGCGCGCCAGGCCTTGCGCGTCGGGCAGGCGAACGACATGCGCGGGCCCCGAGCTGCGTTGCTGCCACGGCTGCGAGGGCGCGGCGCCGCCGAGCCAGCGCGTCGCCGCATCGCCGGCCAGGCCGTACAGCGCGAGCTCGCCGCTGGCGTCGCTGAGCTTGCATTTCGAGCGCAGCACGAACATCGACAAGCGCTTCAGCGTGGCAGGCAGCACGTCGGCACTGCAGGCGAGCAACAGTTCGTCGGCCTGCGCCTTCCATGCGATGAAGCTCGCGAGCAGCCGGCCCTTGGCGCTGCAATAGCCGGCCAGCCGCGCCTGCGCGGCATCGAGCTGAATGAAATCCGCAGTGAGCTGGCTGTGCAGGAAGCTCGCGGCATCGGCGCCGTGCGCGCGGATCGCGCCGAGGTGCGTCAGCCGCGCGGCACCTTCCAGGCTCGGAGGAATGGCATCGGTCATGCGCCCATTATCATGAGTGGTCATGATTGGCGTGGGCGTAGGGTCGGCCGGGGAGCGACGTTGTTGAAGTTCTTGCAGAGGCTGCTGGCCCTCGTGCTGGTGCTGGTCGTTGCCGCCGGGGCAGCCGCCCTGTGGTGGCTGACGCGGCCGCTGCCGCTGGCGGCCGAGCGCGTCGAGCTGTCGATCGAACCGGGCACGCCGCCGCGCGACGTGGCGCTGGCCTGGGTCGCGGCGGGCGTGAAGACCGATCCGTTGTTGCTCTACGCCTGGTTCCGCTTCTCCGGCCAGGCGCGGCGCATCCGCGCCGGCAGCTACGAGATCGGCACCGGCGCCACGCCGAGCGACCTGCTTGACAAGATGGTGCGCGGCGAAGAGACGCTCGAGACGCTGCGCCTGATCGAAGGCTGGAACTTCCGCCAGGTGCGCGCCGAGCTGGCGAAGTCGCCCTCGCTGCGCCCGCTCAGCGCGCAGATGAGCGACGAGCAGCTGATGGCCGCGATCGGCGCGCCGGGCCAGTCGCCGGAGGGCCGTTTCTTTCCAGACACCTATGCCTACAGCCGCGGTGTCAGCGACATCACCGTGCTCAAGCGTGCGCACCAGTCGATGCAGCGCCGGCTCGCTGGCGCGTGGGCCGAGCGTGATGCCAACACGCCGCTGCGCTCGATGGACGAGGCGCTGATCCTCGCGTCGATCATCGAGAAGGAAACCGGGGTGGCCACCGACCGCGCGCGCGTGGCCGGCGTGTTCAGCAACCGCCTGCGCCTGGGCATGCCCTTGCAGACCGATCCGTCGGTGATCTATGGCCTCGGCGAGGGCTTCGACGGGAACCTGCGCAAGCGCCATCTGCTCGCCGATTCGCCGTTCAACACCTACACGCGCCCGGGCCTGCCGCCGACGCCGATCGCCATGCCGGGCAAGGCCTCGCTGGTGGCCGCGGTCAAGCCGGAGTCGACGAAGGCGCTGTACTTCGTGTCTCGCGGCGACGGCAGCAGCGAATTCAGCGAAACGCTCGCCGAGCATAATCGGGCGGTCAACAAGTTCCAGCGCAATAGCAAGTAGTGCCCGGGCGCTTCATCACCTTCGAAGGTATCGACGGAGCCGGCAAGTCATCGCACATCGAGGCGCTGGCCGCCGGCCTGCGCGAGCGTGGGCATCACGTGGTGGTGACGCGCGAGCCCGGCGGCACGCCGCTGGCGGAGCGCGTCCGCGAATTGGTGCTGCATGCGCCGATGGACGCGCTGACGGAAACGCTGCTGGTGTTCGCCGCTCGGCGCGACCATCTGACGGCGCAGATCGAGCCGGCACTGGCGCGCGGTGCCACCGTGCTGTGCGACCGCTTCACCGACGCCACCTTCGCCTACCAGGGCGGCGGACGCGGGTTCGATCTCGCGGTGCTGACGCAGCTCGAGCACTGGGTGCAGCAGGGGCGGCAACCCGACGTCACGTTCTGGTTCGACCTCAGCGCCGAGCTGGCCGCGCAGCGGCGGCAGGCCGCGCGCAGCCCCGATCGCTTCGAGCAGCAGGATGAAGCCTTTTTCGAGCGCGTGCGCGCCGGCTATGCGGCGCGTCGAGACGCGCAGCCGCAGCGCTTCGCCGTGATCGATGCCAGCGGCGAGCGCGAAGCCGTGTGGTCGCAGATCGCCGCCGCGATGGACAAGGGCGGCTGGTGGTAGCGCCCTTGGTCGGCCCCGATGGCGCGCCGCCGCTGCCTTGGCTGGCTGCGCCGCTGCAGCGCGCGCTGCATGAGTTGCGCGGCCATGCCACGCTGCTGCACGGCGCCGCCGGGTCCGGGCTCTTCGAGCTGGCGATGACGCTGGCGCAAGGCTGGCTGTGCGAAGCGCCGGCCGGGCAGGGCAGGCCCTGCGGACGCTGTACGAGCTGCCACCTCGCGCTCGCGCGCACACACCCCGATCTGCTGGTGCTGGTGCCCGACGCGCTGCGCGAGCGTCTCGGCTGGGGCGGCGAGGGCGACGACGAGCCGGCCGACGGCGAGGCAAAGCCGCGCGGCAAGGCCAGCCGCGAGATCCGCGTCGAGGCGGTGCGCCAGGCGATCGGATTCGCGCAGCAATCTTCGGCGCGTGGGCGGGCCAAGGCGATCGTCATCCACCCGGCCGACACGATGAACCTGGTGTCGGCCAATGCCTTGCTGAAGACGCTGGAAGAGCCGCCCGGCAGTTTGCGCCTGGTGCTGACCACCGCGTCGGCACAGGCGCTGCTGCCGACGCTGCGCAGCCGCTGCCAGGCGCTGCGCCTGGACGTGCCGCCGGCCGCCGACGCGCTGGCGTGGCTGCGCGGGCAGGGCGTTGCGGAGCCCGAGGCGCAGCTGGTCGCGATGGGCGGTCAGCCGCTGGCGGTGCTCGACTGGCTCCTCGATGGCGGCGACGCAAAGGACTGGCCACGCCTGCCGGCGATGGTGGCGCGCGACGGTGATACCGGCCCGCTGACGGGCTGGCCGCTGCCGCGCGCGATCGATGCGCTGCTCAAGCTGTGCCACGACGCGATGGCGGTAACGGTGGGCGGCACGCCGCGCTTCTATCCGCCGGGCTCGGTGCCCGCCGGCGCTTCATTGCCGGCGTTGGTCGAATGGTTCAAGGCGCTGACGCGTGCAAGCCGGTACGACGAGCATCCGTGGAACGCCGGGCTGTTGGTCGAGGCATTGGTCACGCAAGGGCGCCGGGCCTGGAGCGAGGCTTCGCTACACTCGCGCCCATGAGCGCAGCGCAGGGCCGCCCCAAGCAAACTTACCCCCTCGGGGGGCGGGCGCGGTACTCCGCGACCTGGGGGCACACATGAGCGACGGAACCCCCGCAGCAGCACGCACCGTAGCCGCCCCTGCCGCGCCCGGCGGCGCACGGCCGAGCGTGATCCAGCTCGTGTTCCGCGAGCGCGGCGCGCTGTATGCGGCCTACATCCCGCTGCTCACCGAAGGCGGCTTGTTCGTGCCGACGACGCGCGAATACCGGCTCGGCGAGGACATCTACCTGCTGCTCTCGCTGCCCGACGATCCGCAGCGCTATCCGGTGGCCGGCAAGGTCGCGTGGATCACGCCGGCCAATGCCTCCGGCGGCCGCACGCAGGGTGTCGGCGTGCGTTTCCCCACCGACGAGAAGACGCGTCACCTGAAGGTGAAGATCGAGGAGATCCTCGGCACCTCGATCCAATCGGCCAAACCGACGCAGACGATCTGACGCGGGTGCATCGGCAGGCGCGGGCTAACATGCCCGCATGTACGTCGATTCCCACTGCCATCTGAGTTTTCCCGAGCTGCACTCGCAGCTCGACGCCATCCGCCGTGCGATGGCGGACGCGCAGGTCGACCGCGCCCTGTGCATCTGCACCGCGCTGGAAGAGTTTCCGGAAGTGCACGCCCTCGCGCTGCGTTACGACAACTTCTGGGCCACCGCCGGCGTGCATCCGGACAACGAAGGCGTGCGCGAGCCCACCGTCGACGAGCTTATCGCGCTGGCGCAGCTGCCGCGCGTGGTCGGCATCGGCGAGACGGGGCTGGACTATTACCGGCTCAACGGCCGCAGCATCGACGCGATGGAATGGCAGCGCGAGCGCTTTCGCGTGCACATCCGCTCAGCACGCGCGACCGCCAAGCCGCTGGTGATCCACACCCGCAGCGCGTCGGCCGACACGCTGGCCATCCTGCGCGAGGAGGGCGGCGGCGCGGTAGGCGGCGTGTTCCACTGCTTCACCGAAACGCGGGAGGTGGCGCAGGCCGCGTTGGACCTGGGCTTTCACATCTCCTTCTCCGGCATCCTGACCTTCAAGAATGCCGAAGACCTGCGTGAGGTAGCGCGCCTGGTGCCGCTGGACCGCTGCCTGATCGAGACCGACAGCCCCTACCTCGCGCCGGTGCCGTATCGCGGCAAGCTCAACAGTCCCGCCTACGTGCCCTGGGTGTCGCGGCAGATTGCGGCACTCAAGGGCTGCAGCGACGAAGCAGTGGCCGAGGCCACCAGCCGCAACTTCGAGCGCCTGTTCGGCGTGCCGGCTACCCCTGCAGGAGGCTGAGACTTGTTCAAGCAATACTTGAGAAAACTCGCCTTTCTCATTGCTGCACTTTGGTTTTCTTCGGCAATGGCTGGGTCCTATGAGGACTTCTTCGTGGCCGTTGCCAACGATGACGCGCGGACCGTCCAGGCCCTGCTGGGGCGCGGCTTCGACCCGAACACCGTGGGTCCGAGAGGGCAGGTGCCGTTGTACGCGGCCTTGCAGGCCGGTTCGCTGAAGGTGGCAGACGCGTTGTGGCAGCACCCCAGCCTGCAGATCGACGCGGCCAACGCGACGGGCGAGACGCCCTTGATGATGGCGGCGCTGCGCGGCCAGCTCGATTGGTGCCAGCGCTTGGTGGCGCGGGGCGCACCGGTCGACCGCAACGGCTGGACGCCGTTGCACTACGCCGCCAGCGGGCCACGGACGCAGGTGGTGGCCTGGCTATTGGACCGTGGCGCTGCGCTGGACGGCCGCTCGCCCAATGGCAGCACGCCTCTGATGATGGCTGCGGGCTATGGCGCCGAGGCCTCGGTCGAGCTGCTGCTGGCCCGCGGCGCGGACCGGAAACTGCGCAACGACCTCGGGCTGACGGCTGCCGACTTTGCGCAACGCGCCGGCCGCGAAGCCTTGGCGAAGCGCTTGTCTCGATCGCAATAGGCGGTGGGTGGCCTGGAGGCCGCGCTTACACGTGTGTCGGAATTTATCCGACCCGGCGTTTGGCGGACGGCCGACTTCAGGGATCTTGAGGCCGCGCCTACAGTGGCATCACCGATTCAGCACTGCCCTGGAGGCCGTCATGCCCGCTGCGCACATTCCCAACCCCTTCGCGTTGATGATGAACCCGGAAGTCATCCTGCTGGCAATGGAACGCTCCGATCGCTTGGGCGGACTGCAGCGCCGTGTGTACCGACCACTGGACAAGCCGATGATCCCTCACACCGCAACCGAGGCGGAAGCCTTCGATCTGGCGGTCGATGCCGAACCCGGGGCCAGTTTCGACAATTCGGCAGACTAAGCGGACCGGGCGGCCCCGCGTCTCAGCAATGGGAGCCGGCCGGGTAGAAGCTGTTGTGCGCGCGGCGCTCGTCCAGCACGCGCATGCGGCGCTCCAGGTCGTAGATGTCAGCCGATTCGGCGAGGAATTCTTCGTCGTAGGCGGGGTCGCGGCGGGCGAACAGCGTTCTAAGAAAGTCGACCAGGGTCTTCATAGCGGTTCCTTGTACTGCGGGTTCCCAGTGGATGAGGGTAAACCCTAGTCGTCAGTGTAAACCCTAGGTTGCGATCCGGCGGGCGCAGGTCCGGGAAAAACCCTCGCGGGCACAGGCCTTGCCGCATCCGGGCCATGAAGCACGCAGGCGCTGTTCGGCTTTCAGCTGGTGGCGGAGTTCAACCAGCGCTTCGACGTCGTGCTCAGCGTGGGTGCATCTCGCGGCGCTGGTCCTGGTTGGAGTGGCGATCGCCTTGATTCACCACAATGTGCATTATGTAAACTTTGACAAGTTCTACAGGCCGAGCTGCAGCCGCGCGGCCTCGCTCATGCGCTCGCGCGACCAGGGCGGGTCCCACACCAACTCGACGTCGACGTCGTCGATGCCCTCGACTTGCTCGACGGCAGCCGCCACCACCTCGGGGAAGGTCTGCGCCACGGGGCACGCCGGAGCGGTC
>VBDL01000356.1 GCA_005884255.1 Betaproteobacteria bacterium
TTCGACGCGCGCGACCGCGCGCTGGTGTGGCGCACCACCGGTGGCAAGCACCGCTGGCTCACCGGCGATTGCGACGCGCTCGTGGAGGACGATGTCGCCACTTTCCGGGCCGCCGCCATCGAAGGCCTGGCCGCTGCGACGCCCGTCACGCTCGAACGGCTCGAGGCCGAGCACGCCTTGCTCGCGGCACGGCTGCATCTGCTGTCCGACAACGTCGACGGCGACGACGCCGTGACGCTGTGGTCCCGTCTCGGCGTCGCCGACGCTTCGCGCGTGACCGACCTGGACGTCGCCGCACTGCGCGCGCTTCGTCCTGCTTGAGGAAGCTCTCGATGGAATGGAACACACTCGCCACGACCTTGTTCGGCGCCGAGCATGGCATCCGGCAGGACGATGATTTCCTTCACGGCACCGTCACGTTCGACGGACAGCCGCTCACGGTGATCGGCACCACCGGCCACGCGCCGATCGGCGTGGGCCTTGCGTTGGCTCAGGCGCGGGCGGTGCTCGACACGGTGGCGCGTCACCCGGGCCGCACGATCCTGCTGCTGATCGACACGCAGGGCCAGCAATTGCGCCGGCGCGACGAGCTGCTCGGGATCAATCGGGCCATGGCGCACCTCGGCATGGCGATCGACTGCGCGCGGCGTCGCGGCCATCGCGTCCTGGGGCTGGTGTACGACCAGGCTTTGTCGGGCGGCTTCATCACGTCGGGCCTGATCGCCGATGCCTGCGATGCGCTGCCCGGAGCCGAGATCCGCGTGATGCGCATCCCCGCGATGGCGCGCGTCACCAAGCTGCCCGAGGCGATGCTCACCCAGCTCTCGCAATCCAACCCGGTGTTCGCACCGGGCGTGGGCAACTATGTCGCCATGGGTGGGGTGCGTGCGTTGTGGCAAGGCGATTTGCGGAGCTGCCTGCGCGAGGCGCTCGCGAACGCGTCCGTCGAAGATCGGCGTGCCCAGGACGGTGCGACCCGCGGCGGGCGCCGGCTGGCCGCCGCCGTGGTGCAGCGAGTGCTCGACGCCGCCTGACGGAGGACGCCATGTCCGCCACCCCGCTGCACCGACATCAGCTCGCATGGCTCACCCCCGCCGGCTGGGACCGTATCCGCCAGCGCGCGTGGGATGACGTTGCCGACGCGTGCCTGGCCCACTGGGCCGAGCAGCTGCTCCCGCTCGTCGTCACGCGGCAGACGGCATGCGGCGCGGGCCCGGACGCCATCGCGATGGGGCTGCCGGCGCCGGGCCGCTGGGAACGCCGGCGCCTGGTTCTCGGCGTTCCTCGCGCCGACGTGCTGTATTTCGATGAGTTTCCTCGCGCGGAGCAGGTCGTGAAGCTCCTGCCGGAACCGTCACGCGCCGAATGGCGAAGGCTTTGTGCAGGCCTGCATGCGTGCGGCGCGGTCGCGCGGGTGCATGGCAGCCATGGCTGGCAGTACTTGACCGGGCTGGATCATGTGCGCTCGAGCTCCGACGTCGACGTGTGGATCGCCGTGTCCGATGCCGGGCAGGCGGACGCGGTGGCCCGGCAGCTGCACAGCTTCCCCTGTGCGCGGCCGCGCCTGGACGGCGAGCTGGTGTTCGACGGTGGCAACGCGGTGGCGTGGCGCGAGTGGCTCGCCTGGCGCGCCGGGGGTGCGAAAGCGCTGCTGGTCAAGCATCTCAATGGCAGCTCGCTCTCGCGCCAGCCCAGCCTGCGCGATGCCGTGTCGGTGGCGGAAGCGGTGCCGTGACGCGAGCCTTGGCCACCGCGCACGCTGCGCGACGTCCGCGCTCGACGGCCCTTGCTCCGCAGGCCATCGGCCGCGCCGCGACGCTGGCGCTGTACGACGAGCTGGCGTTGTCTCCGAAGCCGGGGCTGGTGACGCTCACCGACAAGGGCAGCCATGCCGACATGGATGCACACACGTTCATGCGCAGCCTGTTCGCGCTGCGCAGCTACTTCGTGCGCATCGCCACGCTGGGTGCCGAAGGGGCACCGTTCCAGGCACTGCAGCAATGCGGCATCGACGCCGAGGCGCGGATGCTCGCCGCGACCGGCGGGGTCAACACGCACCGGGGGGCGATCTTCATGCTCGGCTTGCTCTGCGCAGCGGCCGGTGCGGCGTCGCAGAGCGGCCGGCGCCTGGATCCCGCGTTGCTGCGCGACACCCTGCGCGCGCGTTGGGGCGATGCGCTCGATGAACGGGCTCGGCGCGCCTCGACGCTCCCCGGCGGAATCGCTGCGCGCCGATATGGCTTGCGCAGCGCCTGCGCGGAAGCGGCGGCCGGCTTCCCGGTGTTGTTCGAAACCGCCGTGCCGGCGATGAAGGCGGCCCGGGCCCGCCCCATGGGCCGGCAGCACGTGCTCCTCGACACCTTGTTCAACATCATGGCTGTGCTGGAGGACAGCAACCTCGCGCATCGAGGTGGCATGGAGGGGCTGCGCCACGCCCAGCGGGCGGCCAGCGGATTTCTCGCAGCGGGCGGTTCATCGCGAGCGGACGGCATGGCAGCGGCTCGCACGATCGCCGACGACTTCGTGCGCCGGCGCCTTTCCCCCGGCGGGGCCGCCGACACGCTGGCCGCGGCATGCTGGATGCAGCGACTCGGATTGCTCGGGCCCGCGCTCTCGGCGCCATGAGCTTCGCACTGGTCTTTTCCGGACAGGGAACGCAACATCCCGCGATGCTGCCCTGGCTCGGCGAGGATGCGATCGTCCGCAGCATGGGCAGACGTCTGGGCGCGCACGACTGGCGCGTTGCGGTGGCGGATCCGGCGTGGGCCGAGCGCAATGCCAATGCACAGACACTACTGAC
>VBDL01000357.1 GCA_005884255.1 Betaproteobacteria bacterium
CCGGCAGGGGCGCCCGATGCGCCCCTTGCATGACGGCTGCGGGGATTGCGCATCGATTTGCCGCGCAATCCGCAGTAATCTCGTCTTCCCCCGCAGAATTCGAGAGGAGACGTCATGGGCGAGCCGCTGTCCCCGGCAGAGCAGGCATTGCGCGATGCCGCGTTCGATTACCACCGCACGCCGACGCGCGGCAAGATCTCGGTCCACCCGACCAAGCCGCTGAGCAACCAGCGCGACCTCTCGCTCGCCTATTCGCCCGGCGTCGCCTACCCCTGCCTGGCGATCCAGGCCGATCCCAGTCTCGCGGCCGACTACACCTCGCGCGGTAACCTGGTCGGCGTGATCACCAACGGCACCGCGGTGCTGGGCCTGGGCGACATCGGCCCGCTGGCCGGCAAGCCGGTGATGGAGGGCAAGGGTTGCCTGTTCAAGAAGTTCGCCGGCATCGACGTATTCGACATCGAGCTCGCCGAGAAGGATCCGGACAAGCTGATCGAGATCATCGCCGCGCTCGAGCCCACGCTCGGTGGCGTGAACCTCGAGGACATCAAGGCGCCGGAGTGCTTCTACATCGAGCGCGCGCTCAAGGAGCGCATGAAGATCCCGGTGTTCCACGACGACCAGCACGGCACCGCGATCATCTCCGGCGCCGCGCTGCTCAACGGGCTGGAACTGGTGGGCAAGCCGATCGGCGAGATCCGGCTGGTGTCGTCCGGCGCCGGCGCCGCGGCCACCGCCTGCCTGGACATCATGGTCGGCCTCGGGGTGAAGCGCGAGAACATCTTCGTCGTCGATTCGCGCGGCGTGATCCAGCACGAGCGTGAGGACGCGCGGGCCGGCAAGCTCGACGAATCCAAGCAGCGCTATTGCCAGAAGACCGCAGCGCGCACGCTGGCCGACGTGGTCAAGGGCGCCGACGTCTTCCTCGGCTGCTCGACCGCCGGCGTGCTGACGCGCGAGATGGTGGCCACGATGGCCGACCAGCCGATCATCCTCGCGCTGGCCAACCCGGAGCCGGAGATCCGCCCCGAGCTGGCCAAGCTGGCCAAGCCTGACTGCATCATGGCCACCGGCCGCTCGGACTATCCGAACCAGGTCAACAACGTTCTGTGCTTCCCGTACATCTTCCGCGGTGCGCTCGATTGCGGCGCCACCCGCATCACCGAGGAGATGAAGCTGGCCTGCGTGCGCGAGATCGCCGCGCTGGCCAAGGCCGAAACCAGCGACGAGGTGGCCGCCGCCTATGCCGGGCAGGAGCTGAAGTTCGGGCCCGACTACATCATCCCCAAGCCCTTCGATTCGCGGCTGATCCTGCGTATCGCGCCCGCGGTGGCCGAGGCGGCCGCAGCGTCCGGCGTCGCCACGCGGCCGATCGCCGACATCGAGGCCTATCGCCAATCGCTGACGCGCTTCGTCTACCAGACCGGCATGGTGATGCGCCCGGTGTTCGCGCTGGCCAAGGCCAAGCCGGCACGCGTGGTGTATGCCGAAGGCGAGGACGAGCGCGTGCTGCGCGCGGTGCAGGTGGCGCGCGACGAGCGGCTGGCGCTGCCCATCCTCGTCGGCCGCCCCGGCGTGATCGCGATGCGCATCGAGCGCGCCGGGCTGCGCCTGAAGCCCGGCGTCGACTTCGAGCTCGTCGATCCGGAAGACGATCCGCGCTATCGCGCCTACTGCGACGATTACCAGCAGATCATGGGCCGCGAGGGCATCACGCCGGACATGGCCAAGGCGGCGCTGCGCCGCTCCAACACCTTGATCGCGACGATGATGCTGCGCCGCGGCGACGCCGACGCGATGCTGTGCGGGCTGGTCGGCCGCTTCGACCACCACCTCGACCATGTGCGCACGGTCATCGGCCAGAAGGATGGCGCCCACCACTTCGCGGCGATGAACGCGGTGCTGCTGGAGCAGCGCACGCTGTTCATGACCGACACCTTCGTCAACGAGGAGCCCGACGCGCAGGCGCTGGCCGAGATCGCCGCGATGGCGGCGGAAGAAGTACGGCGCTTCGGCCTGCCGCCGAAGGTGGCCTTCCTGTCGCATTCGAACTTCGGCTCGTCCACGCGGCCCGCGGCCAGGCGCATGCGCGAGGCCGCGGGGGCGTTCAAGCGGCTCATGCCCGATGTCGAATGCGATGGCGAGATGCACGGCGATGCCGCGCTGTCGGAGTCGATCCGCCAGCGCTACCTGCCGGAGACCACGCTCACCGGCGAGGCCAACCTGCTGGTGCTGCCGAACATCGACGCCGCCAACATCCTCTTCAACGTGCTGAAGATGACCGGCGGCCACGGCGTCACCGTGGGCCCGATCCTGCTCGGCGCGGCGAAACCGGCGCACATCCTCACGCCCTCGGCCACCGTGCGCCGGGTCGTCAACATGACGGCGCTGGCGGTCGCCGACGTCGCGGAGTTCAAATCGTTGTAACCCGGATGTTCATGATCGCCGCCTTGGCGCGCCGATAATTCCGGGCGCCAACCTCAAGGAGTTCCCCCGGATGTCCCGCCAGACCAAGATCGTCGCCACCCTCGGCCCCGCGTCGTCCTCGCCCGAGATGCTGGAGCGCATGATCCGCGCCGGCGTCGACGTCGTGCGGCTGAACTTCTCGCACGGCACGGCGCAGGACCACATCGACCGCGCGACCATGGTACGCACCGCCGGCCAGGCGATCGGCAAGGAAGTGGCCATCATGGCCGACCTGCAGGGGCCGAAGATCCGCGTCGGCAAGTTCGAAGGCGGCAAGACGCTGCTCGAGCCGGGCCGCCCGTTCGTGCTCGATGCCGGCCTGCGCGAGCTGGGCAGTGCCGAGCGCGCGGGGCTCGACTACAGGGAGCTGCCGCGCGACGTGAAGCCGGGCGACACGCTGTTGCTCAACGACGGCCTGCTGGTGCTCGAGGTCGAGGCCGTGCGCGGCGAGGAGGTGCACACCATCGTGCGCATCGGCGGCGAGCTGTCGAACAACAAGGGCATCAACAAGCAGGGCGGCGGCCTCACCGCGCCGGCGCTGACGGCCAAGGACATGGAAGACATCAAGACCGCGATGAGCTTCCAGTGCGAATACCTGGCGGTGAGCTTCCCGAAGAACGCCACCGACATGGAAATGGCGCGCCAGCTCGCCAACGTGGCGGGCGAGCCGTGGCGCCACAAGCCGGGGCTGATCGCGAAGATCGAGCGCAGCGAGGCGATTCCACACCTCGAAGCCATCCTGAAGGCCAGCGACGGCATCATGGTCGCGCGCGGCGACCTCGCGGTGGAGGTCGGCAATGCCGCGGTGCCGGCGTTGCAGAAGAAGATGATCAAGCTGGCGCGCGAGATGGACAAGGTCGTCATCACCGCGACGCAGATGATGGAAAGCATGATCGTCAACCCGGTGCCCACGCGCGCCGAGGTCAGCGACGTGGCCAACGCGGTGCTCGACGGCACCGACGCGGTGATGCTCAGCGCCGAGACGGCCGCCGGCAAGTATCCGGTGGAGACGGTGACGACGATGGCGGCGATCTGCGTCGAGGCCGAGCGTGCCGACGAGGTGCGGCTCGATCAGGACTTCATCAATCGCAGCTTCGGCCGCATCGACCAGAGCATCGCGATGGGGGCTCTCTTCACCGCCTATCACCTGGGCTGCAAGGCTATCCTCGCGTTGACCGAATCGGGCTCGACCGCGCTATGGATGAGCCGGCACAAGATCGACGTGCCGATCTACGGCATGACCTCGCAGCTCGTCACGCAGCGGCGCATGGCGCTGTACCGCAACGTGCTGCCGACGATGATGCCGGGCATCACCGACCGCGACGAGGCGCTGCGCCAGGCCGAAGGGCTGCTGGTGGCGCGCGGCGTGCTGAAGCCGGGCGATACCTATGCGATCACCTGCGGGGAGCCGATGGGCTACCCGGGTGGGACCAACATGCTGAAGGTGTGCAGGGTGGGCTGAAGCCCACCCGCAGTCAGGCCAGGCCTGCCTGCACCGCGCCAACCAGCGCCGCCACGCGCGGCGCCATGTTCACCGGCACCAGCTCCACGCCCGGGTATTCGCGCTTGAACACGCGGAACAGCTCATCGGCGAAGCCGTGGCCGATGTCGGCGATGCCGTCGAAATCCATCTCGGCACGGCGGAACTGCTGCAAGCGCAGCGCGGCGCGGCGCGCCTGCGCGCGCGATTCGAGCCTGGCGCTTTGCGTCGCCAGCAGGCGCATCGGCACCACCGTGCGCTCGAAGCCGTAGCCCTCGCCATCGAGGCTGTGCGCGCGCAGCACCTCGTCGAGCGTGCGGCGCGTGTCGAGTGCGATGCCGA
>VBDL01000358.1:0-303 GCA_005884255.1 Betaproteobacteria bacterium
GTTCAAAATTGCTTTTATGGAGAAAGAACAATCCACTCATTCGAGGGTCGACGCAACCGACCTGCGCATCCTCGAGCGTCTGCAGACCGATGCTTCGGTGTCCAACCTGGAGCTCGCCGCAGCGGTGCACGTGTCGCCGGCCACATGCCTGCGCCGCGTGAAGCGGCTGGTGGACGCGGGGATCATCGAGCGCCGGGTCGCTCTGCTGTCACCGCGCGCGCTCGGCCACGGGCTGACCGCCATCGTCGAGGTGACGCTCGACGCCCAAGGCGCCGAGCACCTGCAGGCCTTCGAGGCGCGTGC
>VBDL01000358.1:366-4269 GCA_005884255.1 Betaproteobacteria bacterium
ATGCCAACGTGCGCAATGTGAAGAGCTTCTTCAGTGTGCTGCGCGCGAAGTTCGAGCCGAGCGTGGACCTCACGCCGCTCAGCACTGCACGATCGCCAGCCCCTTGAGGTACTCGCCTTCGGGGAAGGCGATCGTCGTCGGATGGTCGGGCGCGGCCTCGAGACGGGCGATCAGGTAGCCGTTGACCTCGGCATCCATGCCGGCGCCGGCGACGATCTTGTGAAACAACTCCGCGCCGATGCCGCCCGAGCACGAGAAGGTCAGCAGCAGCCCGCCCGGCGACAGCAGCTTCAGCGCGAGGCGGTTGATGTCCTTGTAGGCGCGCGAGGCGCGGTCGGCGTGCGCCGCGGTCGGCGCGAACTTCGGCGGGTCGAGCACGATGGCGTCGAAGCGGCGCCCGTCCTTCAGCAGCTGGCGCAGCGTGCCGTTCACATCGGCGTCAATGGCCTGGTGCCGCGCGGCGTCGAAGCCGTTGAGCGTGACGTGCGCGCTGGCGCGCTGCAGCGCCGCGGCCGACGAGTCGACGCTGATCACTTCCTGCGCGCCGCCGGCCAGCGCTGCCACCGAGAAGCCACCGGTGTAGCTGTAGCAGTTGAGCACGCTCTGGCTGCCGAACTGCCGCACCCAGTCGGCAAAGCGCTTGCGGTTGTCGCGCTGGTCGAGGTAGTAACCGGTCTTGTGGCCCTGCGCGACGTCGAGCGTCAGCTGCCAGCCATGCTCGTGGATCGATACCGCCGTGTCGCCATCGCCATGCAGCCAACCGGTGGCCGGCTCCAGCCCCTCTAGGCCGCGCACGCCGGAGTCCGAGCGCTCGTAGAGGCGGCTCGCGCCGGTGAGCTTGACGAGCAGCTCGGTGAGCGTCTTCTTCCAGCGCTCGGTGCCGGCAGAGAGGAACTGCACGCTCAGCGTGTCGCCGTAGCGGTCGACGATCAGACCAGGCAGGCCATCGGCCTCGCCGTGGATCAGGCGCACACCATCACTGGCAACGGCCAACCGAGCGCGCAGCGCCAGCGCGGCGGCGATGCGCCGCTCGAAGAACGCCGCGTCGATGCGCTCGGCCTCGTCGAAGCTCCACGCGCGCACGCGGATCATCGAGCTCGGGCTGTAGGCGGCCCAGGCGAGGAAGCGGCCGTCGCTCGCCTGCACACGCACGGTCTCGCCGGCGTCGGCCTTGCCGTTGGCGATGCTGCCCTGGAACACCCAGGGGTGGCGGCGCAGCAGGGAGCGCTCCTTGCCGTCGCGCAGCGTGATGATCTTCATGATCTCTTCTTGGCGCGCGGATGCGCGGCGTCGTACACCTTCGCGAGGTGCTGGAAATCGAGTTTCGTATAGACCTGCGTCGTCGCGATGCTGGCGTGGCCGAGCAGCTCCTGCACCGCGCGCAGGTCGCCGCTGGACTGCAGCAGGTGCGACGCGAACGAGTGGCGCAGCATGTGCGGATGCACATGGCTATTCACCCCGGCCGACAAGGCCAGGGTCTTCAGTCGGCCGCGCAGCTGGCTCGCGGTGAGGCGCGTGCCGCGGCGGCTGACGAAAAGCGCCGGCTCGCCCGCGTCGGCCAGCGTGTCGCGCACGGCGAGCCAGGCTTGCGGGGCCTGCAGCGCCGCGCGGCCCACCGGCACGCCGCGGCGCTTGCTGCCCTTGCCGAGCACCTGCGCTTCGCCATCCTGCGCGTCGATCCATCCGGCCGCCGTGGCCGAGGCACGCACATCGAGGCCAGTCACTTCGGCCACGCGCAGCCCGCAGCCGTACAACAGCTCGACGATGCAGTGGTCGCGCGCATCGAGCACAGGGTCGGTGTCGTCGCGCCGATGCTCGGCGAGCACCACCGCTTGATCGACCGACAGCGCCTTCGGCAGCGGCTTCGCACCCTTCGGCGCGCGCACGCCGTCCACCGGATTGGCTTTGACCGCTCCATCGCGCCCGAGCCAGCGATAGAAGCCGCGCCACGCGGACAGGTGCAGCGCGATGCTGCGCGACCCGAGGCCTTGCGCATGCAACTGCGCGGCCCAGCGCCGCACGTGGTGCATCTGCACCGCGGTGAGTTCCAACGTGGCTTGCGCTGCATCGGCCTCGAGCCGCGCCAGCGCATCGCGGTACAGCGCCAGCGTGCGCGCCGCCAGCCTGCGCTCGACCTGCAGGTGCTTCAGGTATCGGAGCGCCAGCTCATTCAACGGGCAGCAACCGCGACAGGCCGGCCCCGGCGATCTCGCCGATGCGCATCAGGAACTCGGTGCCCATGTCGGCGGTGTAGCGCGTGGGGTCGGGCGAGCCGAGCACGAGCAGGCCGAAGGCGTTGTTGTGCTCCGGGCCATGGCGCAGCGGGATCAGTGCCAGCGACATCACGGTGGCCGGGTCGTCGAGCCAGCGCACCGCCTCGAAGCCGGAGTTGACGCCGCAGTACGGCATCGTCAGGCTGGAGGCGAAGCTCTTCATGTCGCCGCTCACGTCCTGCGCGAAGGGCAGCATGTTGAACGCATCGTCCGCGCCCCACAGGCGGATGCCTCCCTGCGGGATGAGGAACTGGTGCTTCAGCTCGCGCACCAGCACCTCGGGCAGCTCGCTCGGGTTGGCGGTGAGCATGATCGCGCGCGTCCAGCGGTGCAGGCGGTCGGAGATGGCCACGTTGTCCTGGCCGTTGCGGATCATCTCGATGATCTTCAACTCCAGACCTTTGATCTTCTCGCGCAGCATCTCCATCTGCCGCTCCTGCAGCGACACGGCGCGCTGCCCATGCGGACTGGTGAGCTGCACGCTGGCGAGCAGCTCGGCATGGCGTTCGAAGAAGCCCGGCGTGTTGGCCAGGTAGTTGGCGATGTCGTCTTCCGTAATTCCCTGGACGCTCACAGTTCGATTTCTCCTTCGAAGACGGTCTCGGCGGGCCCCGTCATGAACACGGGCGCGTTGCCGCCCACCCATTCGATGGTCAAGCGGCCGCCGCGTGCCTCGACATCGACCTTCTGATCCAGCCAGCCGAGGCGGATGCCCGCGACCACCGCGGCGCAGGCGCCGGTGCCGCAGGCCAGCGTCTCGCCGGCGTCGCGCTCGTAGACGCGCAGCTTGATGTGCGTGCGGTCGACGAGCTGCATGAAGCCGGCGTTCACCTTGCGCGGGAAGCGCTCGTGCGATTCGATCTGCGGCCCTTCGAGCTCGACCGGCGCGCGCTCGATGTCGTCGACACGGCGCACCGCATGCGGATTGCCCATCGACAGCACCGCCACTTCGACGCGATCGCCGTCGCCGAGCTCCAGCGGCCACAGCGCGAAGCCGTTGACGTCGCGCCGCGCCAGGCCTTCGGCATCGAAGGGCACCTGCGCCAAGTCGAAGATCGGCGCGTTCATGTCCACCGTCACGCGGCCGTCGTCCTGCCAGCGCAGTTCGAGCAGGTTGTTCACCGTCTCGACGCGCACGTTGCGCTTGTCGGTGAGGCCATGCTCGCGCACGTAGCGCACGAAGCAGCGCGCGCCATTGCCGCAGTGCTCGACCTCGTCGCCGGTGTTGTTGTAGATGCGGTAGCGGAAGTCCACGCCCGGCGTGCTGCTGCGCTCGATCAGCAGGATCTGGTCGGCACCCACGCCGAAGCGGCGGTCGCCCAGGCGCTGCACCTGCTCGGGCGTCAGCGCCAGCGGGGCGCGCGTGCCGTCGAGCACGACGAAGTCGTTGCCCGCGCCTTGCATCTTGGTGAAGCGCAGCTTCATGGCGCCATTATCCCCGGCTCAGTAGAACCCCGGCTCACCCGCGGGTCGCGTCTTGAAGCGCTTGTGCACCCACAGGTACTGCGCCGGGTTGCGCCGCACTTCCTCTTCGATCCAATGGTTGATGCGCAGCGTGTCGGCCACCGGATCGTCGGTGGGGAAGTCCTTCAGCGGCGGCAGGAAGCGCACGCGAAAGCCGCCGCCACCA
>VBDL01000359.1 GCA_005884255.1 Betaproteobacteria bacterium
GTTCACAAGCGTGGTGCGCCGACCCGTGAAGAACGTCTTGGGAGTCTCTATGAAGCACAGCAGCGGGGCATCGGCGCTCGCCGGCAACGCGGCCAAGGCCGCGCCGCACGTGACGGGCGAGGTGTACGGCCGGCTCATCAACCTCTCGGGTCGCCGACGCTTCACGTCACAACGGGTGGTGTTGTTTGCGGTGCTCGCATCGCAAGGCCGCACGGAGGCGCTGCAGGCTTCGAGGAGCGCGCTCGCCACCTTCATGGAGGCGCACACCGCGCTCATGGAAGGCAACGCCGACTTGCCCGGCATCTTCTGCGACGAGCTGCACGAGGCGTACTACGGCGCCGACGGCGCCGACATCACCATCCGGGCGTTCATCGCCCACGCAGAGCGAACGCACCACGCCATCGAATCGCGCATCCGCATGGCGGCGACGCTGCTCGATGAGCTCATCGACAGTGCGACGCCGCTGCTGGCGGCGCTGAACAGCGTCACGCAGGTCTACGAAGACCTGGCGCGCCGCCAGGCCGCGCGGGCCCGCAAGCAGCTCGTCGACATGATGGGCGACATCCAGTCGATCGCGAAGCAGGCGCGCATCGTGTCGTTCAATGCGCAGATCATCGCGTCGCGCGCGCAAGCCTCGGGCCGCGAATTCGCGGTCGTGGCGGCGGAGCTGTCGGACATCACCGGCCGGATCGATGAGCTGGTGCGGGAGGCGGTGCGTTCGTCGGTGTCCTGAGCGCGCGCCGCGGACCGGCGCGGCGCATACTCGGCACCGATCATGAAGACCTTGTCTCTCGTTCGGCATGCCAAGTCGAGCCGCGACGATGCCACCTTGCCCGACCGAGAACGGCCTTTGGACGACCGCGGCCGGCGCGACGCGCCAAAAATGGGCAAGCGCCTGGCCAAGCGCGATGTGAAGCCTGACCTGATCGTGTCGAGCCCGGCGCTGCGTGCTCTGACAACGGCGCAGCTCATCGCCGACGAGATCGGCTACGAACACAAGCACATCGTCGTCGACGATCGGCTCTACGCCAGCAGCGCGAGCGGCTTGCTCGCCGTCATTCGTGCCCTCGACAAGAAGCTCGAGCATGTGATGCTGTTCGGCCACAACCCCGAGTTCACTGAGCTTGCACACCGGTTGTCGAGCGAAATCCTCGACATGCCCACCTGCGCCGTGGCCGAGTTTCGTTTCGACACGACAGCGTGGTCGGACATCGGCGAGGTCGAGCCGGTGAAGGTGATGATGGACGTGCCGAAGCGGTAGTCCAGCGTTCGCCCATGCTCCAACACGCCCCCGACTCCCGCTACGCCTGGACCCGCCTGCTTGTCACGCTGGCGCTGATGACCATCGGCAGCGGCGCGATGTACGTGGTGGCGGTGGTGCTGCCCGCGGTGCAGGCCGAGTTCGGTGTGGCGCGCGCCGATGCGTCGCTGCCCTACACGCTGATGATGGTCGGCTTCGGGCTCGGCGGCATTGCGATGGGGCGGCTGGCCGATCGCTTCGGCGTGATGCGCGTGGTGCTGCTTGGCGCCGCGGGCCTGGGCACCGGCTTTGTCGCCGCCGGCCTCTCCGGCAGCCTGGCCGGCTTTGCCATCGCGCATGGCGTGCTGCTCGGCGCATTGGGCAGCTCGGCGACCTTCGCGCCGCTGGTGGCCGACGCGTCGCTGTGGTTCGTGCGCCGGCGCGGCATCGCGGTGGCCGTGTGCGCCAGCGGCAACTACCTGGCCGGCGCGCTGTGGCCGCCCATCGTGCAGGGCTTCGTCGAGACGCACGGCTGGCGCCACACCTACATCGGCCTCGGTCTCTTCAGCGTGGTGTCGATGTCGCTGCTCGCGCTGCGTCTGCGCGAACGGCCGCCCGCTGCGGTGGCCACGCCCGCGAACGCAGCAAGCGGGCCTGTGCCCTCGACGCGGCCCTTCGGCCTGAGTCGCGTGCTGCGTGGCGATGGCGATGCCGCAGGTGCACATCGTCGCCTACTGCGGCGACCTCGGCTACGGCGCGGCGCGCGGCGCGCAGATGCTGTCGCTGATGCTCGGTTGCGGCATCGTCAGCCGCCTGGTATCCGGCCTCATCTGCGACCGCATCGGCGGCCTGCGCACCTTGCTGCTCGGCTCGGTGCTGCAGGGCCTCGCGCTGCTGCTCTTCATCCCGTTCGACGGCCTCACGTCGCTGTACCTCATCTCGGCGCTGTTCGGCCTGTTCCAGGGCGGCATCGTGCCGAGCTACGCCATCATCGTGCGCGAGCACTTTCCGCCGGCCGAGGCCGGCGCGCGCGTCGGCACGGTGCTGATGGCCACGCTGTTCGGCATGGCGCTCGGCGGCTGGATGTCGGGCAAGGTGTTCGACTTGACGGGCTCGTACCAGGCGGCGTTCGTGAACGGGGTGGGGTGGAACCTGCTGAACTTGTCGGTCGCGGTGGTGCTGCTGGCACGGATGCGCGGCGAGCGGGCTGGCGTCCGCACGCGCGATGCGAGTACGCTTGCCTGAGATCGACTCCCGCGAGAGCCCGATGAGCCGCCGCCACGCCAACCTGATCCGCTCGATCTTCCACGAACCGCCCAGCGGCAACCTGCACTGGCGAGACGTCGAATCATTGCTGAAGCACGTCGGCGCGTCGCTGGAGCCGATCTCGGGTGCGCGAGTCCGCGTCACGCTCAATCGCATGGAGGGCGTGCTGCACCGGCCGCACCACAGCAACGTGCTCGATGCGAACGCGCTCGTGCATCTGCGCGAGTTCCTGGCGCGTGCCGGTGTCACGCCGTCGCTGTACGAGACCAAGGGCGCGGAGGAGTAGGAACTTCACCGCCGGCGGCTCGTCGAAGTCTTCCCCACGGTTTCAAGGAGACAGACGCATGGAAAAGATGCTTCACCTGCTCGAGACTTTCACCGCGCGCGGCAGCGACGGCAAGACCTACCGCGTCGAGGGATATGAACACTTGGCCCGTCCCGACGCGGTCCCCGACACGCAAGCTCAGTGGGAGCCGACGGGCCTCGCCGAATACCGGCTGGCCGACGGCCGCCACCTCAGCGTCGACAAGGACGGCGCGATGACGGTGGCCGGCACGGGGCTGAGGCTGCAGCGCGAGCCGTCCCGGCCTGCATGACCAGCGACGCCCGCGCGAGCGGGCGTTGCCGTGGATTCCTCTGGGTTCGGGCGCGTTGATCGCCTAAATTCAAATCAACGCGACCGAACAGGCGGCCGCCGCTGGGTGACCTCAACCCGAGGAGACGACCATGGCCACGAACAACAAGCGCCCGATCGCCCAGTTCGAGCCCGGCACCTATCGGGTGAATCCGCCGAAGAATGCCAAGGAGGTGATCGCCCTCGTGCGGGAGCACGGCATCCAGATCATCGACCTCAAGTTCACCGATCTGCCGGGGCTGTGGCAGCACTTCTCGATCGGGCTGCCGGAGCTCAACGACGAGTTGTTCCACGAGGGCATCGGGTTCGACGGCTCTTCGATCCGTGGCTTCCAGGAGATCCACGAGTCGGACATGCTGCTGCAGCCGGAGCCGGCCACCGCATTCATCGATCCGATGTGCGAGACGCCGACGCTTTCGCTGATCTGCAACGTGATCGACCCGGTCCTCAAAGGGCCTTACTCGCGCGATCCGCGCTACGTCGCCCGCAAGGCCGAGCAGCACTTGCAGCGCAGCGGCGTCGCGCAGACCTGCTACTTCGGCCCGGAGCTTGAGTTCTTCATCTTCGACTCCATCCGCTTCGATCAGAACACGCACTGCGGCTACTACTACGTCGATTCGGTCGAGGGTGCGTGGAACTCGGGCCGCGACGAAGGCGCGTTCGGCGGCGGGAACCTCGGCTACAAGCCGCGCTACAAGGAAGGCTATTTCCCGGTGCCCCCGCACGACACGCTGCAGGACATCCGCTCGGAGATCGTGCTCGGGCTGATGAACGCGGGCGTGCAGGTCGAAGTCCACCACCACGAGGTGTCGACCGCGGGCCAGAACGAGATCGACATGAAGTTCTCGCCGCTGGTGCGGATGGCCGACAACGTGATGATCTACAAATACTTCGTCAAGAACATCGCGCGCCGGCACGGCAAGGTCGCCACCTTCATGCCGAAGCCGCTGTTCGCCGACAACGCGAGCGGCATGCACTGCCACCAAAGCCTGTGGACCGAGAAGAGCAATCTCTTCTACGACCCCAAGGGCTGGGCGCTGACCTCCGACCTGTGCCGCTGGTACATCGGCGGGCTGCTCAAGCATGCGCACGCGCTGATGGCGTTCTGCGCGCCGACCACCAACTCCTACCGCCGCCTCGTGCCGGGCTACGAGGCGCCGGTGAACCTGGCGATGTCGCAGCGCAACCGCTCGGCGGCAGCGCGCATCCCGATGTATTCGGACTCGCCGGCCGCGCGGCGCGTGGAGTTCCGCTGCCCAGACCCTTCAGCCAACGCCTACTTGGCGTTCGCCGCGATGCTGATGGCAGGCCTCGACGGCATTGCCAACAAGCTCGACCCGGGCCCGCCGCTGGACAAGAACATCTACGACCTGCCGCCCGAAGAGGCCGCCAAGATCGCCAAGGTGCCGGGCTCGCTCGATGAGTCGCTGCGTGCGTTGGAGACGGACCGCGAGTTCCTGCTGCACGGCGATGTGTTCACGCCCGATGTGATCGACACCTGGCTCGAGTTCAAGTGGAAGCACGAGGTCGACCCCGTGCGGTTGCGCCCGCACCCGTGGGAGTTCCAGCTCTACTTCGATTGCTGAGAACGCTGAGAAAGATCAGAGCTTGTAGCCGAACTTGCGCAGCATCTGCTTGCGCGCATCGACGTCGGCCTCGGTTTCGATGCCCTTGCTCTTCGCGCCATCGACGACGCCGAGAATGCCGCGCCCGTTCCCCGTGTCGGCCACGATCACCTCCACCGGGTTGGCCGTGGCGCAGTAGATGGCGCAGACCTCCGGCACCGCCTTGATGGTGTTCAGGATGTTGATCGGGAAGCCGCCGGTCATGAAGACGATGAAGCAATGTCCGCAGCTCAGCGCCAGGGCATTCCTTTGCGCCAGCTCGACGAGTTCCGCATCGTTGCCGGTGCGGCGGACCAGGGCCGGCCCGCTCGACTCGCAGAACGCGATGCCGAACTTCATCTGAGGCACGGTCTGCACGATCGCCTCGTGCAGGTCCTCGATCGTCTTGATGAAGTGCGACTGGCCGAGGATGAAGTTGACGTCGGCCGGCTTGTCGATTGCGACGGTTGTCAGTTCCACGGCAGTCTCCTTTGCGTTGCGGATTTTCCTGCAACTGCGCGGCTCGTTCCAGCAGGGGCCCGTGTTGTACTCTGG
>VBDL01000360.1 GCA_005884255.1 Betaproteobacteria bacterium
ATGCCCTCGGTGAGGCACAGCCTGTGAAAGGCCTCCATCGCCTCGGCATCGGTGATGCCGACGTATTCAGCGCGGCCGATGTCCTTCAGGTACGCGTGTTCGGGGCCGACGCCGGGGTAGTCCAGGCCGGCCGACACCGAATGCGTCTCGATGATCTGACCGTTGTCGTCCTGCAGCAGGTAGGTGCGGTTGCCGTGCAGCACGCCGGGCGAGCCGGCGATCAGCGAGGCCGCGTGCTTGCCGCTTTGCAGCCCCAAGCCAGCGGCTTCGACGCCGATCAGGCGCACGTTCTCGTGCTCGATGTACGGGTAGAAAATGCCCATCGCGTTGCTGCCGCCGCCGACGCAAGCGACCACCGCGTCAGGCTGGCGGCCGGTCATCTCCGGCATCTGCACGAGGCACTCGTCGCCGATCACGCGCTGGAAGTCGCGCACCATCGCCGGATACGGATGCGGGCCCGCCACGGTACCGATGATGTAGAAGGTGTTCTCGACGTTGGTGACCCAGTCGCGCAGCGCCTCGTTGAGCGCGTCCTTCAGCGTCTTGCTGCCGGACTCCACCGGCACGACCTTGGCGCCCAGCAGATTCATGCGATAGACGTTCGGCGACTGGCGCTTCACGTCCTCGCTGCCCATGTAGACCACGCACTCCATGCCATAGCGCGCGCAGATCGTCGCGGTGGCCACGCCGTGCTGGCCGGCACCCGTCTCGGCGATCACGCGCGGTTTGCCCATGCGCTTGGCGAGCAAGGCTTGGCCGATGGTGTTGTTGACCTTGTGCGCGCCGGTGTGATTGAGGTCCTCGCGCTTGAGGAAGATCTGCGCGCCGCCGATCTCGCGGCTCAGGCGCGCAGCATGGTAGACCGGGCTCGGTCGGCCGACGAAGTGCTTCAGCTCGCGGCGGAACTCGTCCTGGAACTCCGCGTCGTTGCGGTATTTCTCGTAGGCGGCCTTGAGCTCGTCGAGCGCATGGATCAGCGTCTCGGCGACGAAGGTGCCGCCATAAGGCCCGAAGTGCCCGCGGGCGTCGGGCTGGTGATAGTTCAGCATGATGATGGGGTCGGTTCAGGTATCGGCGTCGGCGATGCGCGCATCTGCCTCGCGCACCGCATCGCAGAACCGGCGGATCAGCGCGGCATCCTTGATGCCTTTCGCGCTTTCGACGCCGGAGCTCACGTCAACGGCCCATGGCCGGACGCGCAGCACCCCATCGATCACATTTGCAGGACTCAACCCACCAGACAAAACGACCGGAGCGGGGACGTTGGGGGGGATGACAGACCAATCGAAGACCTTTCCGCCGCCGCCATACCCCTCGACGTGAGCGTCGAGCAAGATGGCCTGCGCCGCAGAGAACCTGCGGGCGAAGTCTAGCAAATCGAGGCCGGGCGCTATGCGCGCGGCGCGAATGAACGCACGCCCCGCCAGGGCACATTGCTCGGGCGTTTCGTCGCCGTGGAACTGCAGTAGCAGGTGCTGCACTTCGGCGGTGGCCGCCGCGATGTCTTCCGCCGATGCGTTGACGAACAGACCCACCGGAGTGATGAACGGCGGCAACCGCCGCGCGAGCTCACCGGCGCGTCGCGGGGTGAGCGCGCGCGGGCTCTTCGCGTAGAACACGAAGCCGACCGCATCGGCACCGGCCTCAGCGGCGGCATCGATGTCGGCCTCGCGGCTGAGGCCGCAGATCTTGATGCGGGTGCGTTGCGAAGGCTTCATCAGGGCAACCAATCCATCGCCGATGTGTGCTCGGGTATGCCGTGACGGGCATCGTAGTACGGGCCGATGAAATACAGACCGTCGGGGGGAAAGGTCGGCGCTGCCGCATCGCGGCTGCGCGTGGCCAGCACCTCGCCCATCCACGCAGGCGGCCGCGAGCCGCTGCCGATGGCCACGAGGCAGCCCATGATGTTGCGCACCATGTGATGCAGGAACGCGCTCGCGTCGAACGAAAAGCGCCAATAGGCGCCGCGCCGCTCGATGCTGATCTCGCGCAGGATCTTCACCGGCGACTTGGCCTGGCATTCGGCGGCGCGAAAGGCGCTGAAGTCGTGCTCGCCGATCAGCAGGGCCGCGGCGTCGCGCATCGCCTGCGCATCGAGCGGACGGAAGGTCCAGCCGACGGCGCCGCTCTCCAGCGCCGGGCGCACCGGCGATTCGAGCAGCAGGTAGGTGTAGCGCCGGCCGAGCGCGCTGTTGCGCGAGTGGAAGTCGTCGCCGACGAAGCGGCACCACTGCAGCGCGATGTCGCTCGGCAGATAGCGATTGGTCCCGCGCACCCACGAGAACGCCTCGCGTACGACCGGCGCATCGAAGTGCACGACCTGGTTCAGGCCGTGCACACCGGCATCGGTGCGCCCGGCGCAGATCGTGCGCACGGGTGCGGCGGCAAACTGCGATAGCGCGCGCTCCAGCGCATCCTGCACTGTGCGCCCGCCAGGCTGGCTCTGCCACCCCTGGTAAGCCTGGCCGCGATAGCTGACGCCGAAGGCGACGCGCCCGGGCGGCTGGGCGTCCACCGCGGCCCCTCGCGCGTGCTCTAAGTCAGGTCGCCGAGCATGCTCTCGGCGCGCAGGCGCAGCGCCCCCTGAGCCTTGTCGATGACCTCTTCGAGCAGATCGCGCGCGCCTTCCATGTCGCCGATCTGGCGGAACTCTTCGGCCAGCTCGAGCTTGCGCGCCAGTGGATCGGCACCGCCTGCATCGGACGGGGCCGCTGCCATCGCCGGTTGAGCGATGGGCACGTCGGGCAGCTCCAGATCGCCGAAGCCTGACGGACGACCCGGCGCCGCGGCCGGTGCGGCGGGCGAAACCGTGGCAGGAACATCGAGATCGAGCGACAAGCCGTCGAGGTCGAAATCCATCGGCGCAGGCTGGGCCGGCGGGCTCGCCACCGGTGCGATGGGCGGCAGCTCGAAGTTCAGGTCGGCAGGGGCGGGTTGAGGTGCCGGCGCAGAAGGCGCGCTGAAGGGCTGCGTGATCTCGGGCGCGGTCATCGGCGGCACCGACACCGGCCCCGGCGTGTCGAGGTCGAGATCGAGGTCCACCACGCTGTCCGGGCCGCTCGTGGCAAGCTCAACCGACGGCGAGGGAAGCACCGACTGCGGCATTGTGCTGGCGCCCAGCGGCTCGACCATGCGATCGCCCGTCTGCATCGCCGCGGCGGGGCGGCCGCCCGGCTGGTACAGCGGATTTTCGGGGTCGATCTGGCGGCCCAGCTCCTGGGCTTTGCCCCATTCCTCGCCTTCGCCGCGCGTCAGCGAGAACAGCTGGGTGGCGAGCAGCTCGAAGCCCTTGGTATCACGGCGCTTGGCATAGACCTCGAGCAGCTTGGTGCGGATCGCCAGCCGGTCGGGGTTGGCGCGCATCGCTTCCTTGAGGATCTCCTCGGCCTGCAGGTCCCGGCCATAGGCCAGGTAGACATCGGCCTCGGCCACCGGGTCGACATCGCCGATCGCGTCGAGCTGGCTCAGCGAATAGCTCATCGACGACGAGGCACCGCTGGCATCGCGCGTGTCGATGCGCTGGCCGCCGCTGGCGCCGAAGAAGGAATCGGGCTGCAGCCGGCTCTCGAGGAAGGAAGTCTCGCCGCTTTCCTTCTTGCTCTTGCTGCGCAGGCGGTAGAAGCCCAGGCCGGCGAGCAGCGCCACCAGCACGCCGGCACCCGGCAGCACCAGCGGATTGTCGAGCAGCGAGGCGATCAGGCCGGGCTCTTCCGGTTCGGGGGCCGGCTTGGCGGTGGGCTTGACCGCGGGTTTCGGCGGAGCCACCTCGGCCGGGGACTTGGCCTCGGTGGCGGGCGCTGCAGCGGGCATAGACGCAGCGACGGCGGGGGCCGGGGCGGGCGCGGGTGTCGCAGCTGGCGCGGGCACCGGGGTCGGCGCCTGCGCCACGATCGTCGGCGCCACGGGCGGTGCTGCCGGCGCCGGCGCGGCGGGTGCCTTCGCAGCGGCCGGCGCGGACGCCGCGCCGGACAGCTTCTTCAGATCTTCGACGTTGCGCGTCAGCTCGGCCACGCGCGTGGCGGCTTCCTTCTTCTCCGATTCCTTGGAGACGCGCACCTCGGGGCTGGAGGCCTTCACGGCGCCTTGGCTCAGCTTGAGCTTGTCGGGCGTCGTCGCGGCCGCCTGCTTGCGGTCTTCGACAGCCGCTTGCACCTTGCCACTGGCCTGGCGCGACGGCGCTTCGGTCTTCGCTTCCGGCGCGGCACCGGCCAGGCGCTGGCGGTAGCTGCCGAAGTCAGCGCTTTGCGACTGGATCACTTGCCGCGCTTCGTCGGCGGAGATCTGCTTGGCCGCATCGGCCGACGGCACGTTGAGCACGGAACCGGCCTTCAGCCGGTTCATGTTGTTGTCGATGAAGGCCTGCGAGTTGCCGCGGAACAGCGCCACCAGCATCTGGTCGAGGGAGGCGCCGGGGCGCTGCGTGCGCGAGGCGATGCGCGACAGCGTATCGCCGTTGCGCACACGGTATTCGTCGTCGCTGGCGGCGCCGCCGGGCGCAGGACGAACGGCTCCTTCGCTGGGCGCCGCCGTGACCGCCGGCCGCGATGGCGCGGCGCGGCGCTCAGGCTGAGGCCTGGCTTCGGCGGCCGGCGCGGCAGGCGCCGGCGTCGGGGCCGCGGAGATGCTGGGCGCGGTCGCCGGCGCAGCAGGCGCCGGGGCCTGAGCCATGCGCGAGGTGGGCGGATCGAGCAGCAGCGTGAACTCGCGCACCAGGCGGCCGGACGACCACGTGAGCTCCAGGATCACGTCGACGAAGGGCTCCTGCACCGAGCGATCGCTGGTGATCTGCAGCACGGCGCGACCATCGGGGCGGCGCTGCAGCACGGCCTGCGTGCCCGTCAGCGCGGCGTTGTAGTCGACACCCGCGGCGCGATAGGCCTCGGGCGGCGCGACGCGCACGCGCAGGCTGGCGGCCTCTTCCGGCGCCAGGCTGGTGACGTCGATCTCTGCGCGCAGCGATTCGCCGAGCGAAGACTGCACGGCCACGCGGCCGAGGCCGAGCGCGTGAGCGTTCGAGCCGATGAGGCCAATGGCGGCGGCCGCCACCCCGGTCAGAGCGAAACGCCCCGCCTTCAGCGAAATCGTCTTCAAGGCGTCTCCAGAAATGCATGCGGCGAACGCAGATTTGCGTTCGCCGACGGTGACGATGCAGGTGCGTGCTCGCAATGCTTTCAGATTCTAATCAAAAGGTACAAATCACAATAACATCAAGCAGATAGGCTGACAAGCTCATGCATTGGCTGATGTTTGGGATGTCGACCCGAACAAAGCCGAAGCGTGATGGATGTTGCAGCCGGACAACGAGCCTCGTCCGGCTGCGCCCGGTGCATCAAGCGTCGAGCAAGATGCGCAGCATACGGCGCAACGGCTCGGCCGCGCCCCACAGCAGCTGGTCACCGATCGTAAAGGCGCCGAG